>NZ_JBFUJP010000033.1:0-59447 GCF_056401315.1 Rhodococcus sp. P4_F5
GGCGCGGAGTCCGCGGCGGCCGCCGCCACCGAGCAGTTCGCGGCCGTCTTCACCAAGCTGGGCGGGCTGATGGCCGAGCGGGTGACCGACCTGCTCGACGTGCGGGACCGGGTGGTCGCCGAACTGCTC
Organism: Rhodococcus sp. P4_F5; assembly: GCF_056401315.1. Taxonomy (NCBI): domain Bacteria; kingdom Bacillati; phylum Actinomycetota; class Actinomycetes; order Mycobacteriales; family Nocardiaceae; genus Rhodococcus; species Rhodococcus sp. P4_F5. The sequence continues at coordinate 130 of NZ_JBFUJP010000033.1, forward strand.
GGCGCCCCCGAACCGGGCATCCCGGCCCCGGCGGTGCCGTCGGTGCTGCTGGCCCGGGACCTGGCCCCGGCGGACACCGCCGTCCTGGACCCGGCCCTGGTCCTGGGCATCGCGACCACCCTCGGCGGCCCCACCAGCCACACCGCGATCATCGCCCGGCAGCTCGGCATCGCCTGCGTGGTCGGGGTCGCCGGCCTCGACGGCGTCGGCGTCGGCGCCCCGGTCCTGGTGGACGGCGCCGCCGGACGGGTGGAGGTCGAGCCCGACCCCGAGCGTGCCGCCGCCGCGGTCACCCGCGCCGCGCAGGTCCGCCGCCGCACCGAGTCCTGGACCGGCCCGGGGCGCACCCGCGACGGCCACCCGGTGGCGGTGCTGGCCAACGTGCAGGACGGCGCGGGCGCCCGCGCGGCCGCGTCGTCGGCGGCCGAGGGCGTCGGCCTGTTCCGCACGGAACTGGCGTTCCTGGACCGCGACACCGAGCCGACCGTCGAGGAGCAGGCGGCGATCTATTGCGAGGTGTTCGACGCCTTCGCCGGTTGCAAGGTCGTGGTCCGCACCCTCGACGCCGGCTCGGACAAGCCGCTCGAGTTTGCCGGTCCCGCCGACGAACCCAACCCGGCGCTCGGTGTGCGCGGCTACCGGATCGCGGCGGAGCATCCCGAGATGCTCGCGCGGCAGCTGGACGCGATCGCCGCGGCGGCGCACGAGTCGACCGCGTCGGTGCTGGTGATGGCCCCGATGATCGCGACCGTGGCCGAGGCGGCGGAGTTCGCCGCGGCCGTCCGGGCCCGCGACCTGGTGCCCGGGGTGATGGTGGAGGTGCCGTCGGCGGCGCTGCTCGCCGACCGGCTGCTCGAGCACGTCGACTTCCTCTCGCTCGGCACCAACGACCTGACCCAGTACACGATGGCCGCGGACCGGCTGTCCGCGTCGTTGGCCGCGCTGAGCGACCCGTGGCAGCCCGCCGTGCTGGCCCTGGTGGCCCGGACCGCCGCCGACGGCGCGCGGGCCGGGAAGCCGGTCGGCGTGTGCGGCGAGGCGGCCGCCGACCCGCTGCTCGCCTGCGTGCTGGCCGGGTTCGGGGTCACCTCGCTGTCGATGGCCGCCACCGCGGTCGCGGCCACCGGTTCGGCCCTGTCCGGCGCGGACCTCGCGCAGTGCCGCCGCGCGGCGGAGGCGGCGCTCGGCGGCGCCGACCCGCAGTCCGCCCGGGCGCGCGCGGCGCAGATCCTGCAGGGGTAGCCGAGTCGGGGGAGATGGCCCAGGATGAGGTGATGGACCCGGTCGAGGCGCTGCGGGAGGTCGCGTACTGGCTCGAGCGCGGGCGGGCCGAGACGCACCGGGTCAAGGCCTACCGCCGGGCCGCGGACATCGTGGCCGCGCTGTCGGCCGAGCAGCGAGAACGGTTGGGCCGCACCGAGACCTGGACCGCGCTGAGCGGGATCGGGCCGAAGACCGCCGCCGTGATCGCGGAGGCGTACGCGGGCCGGGTGCCGCGGTACCTGACCGAGGTCAAGGAGAAGGCCGGGCAGATCGGGGCCGGCGGCCGGGAGCTGCTGGCCGCCCTGCGCGGCGACCTGCACACCCATTCGGACTGGTCGGACGGCGGCAGCCCCATCGAGGAGATGATGCGCCGGGCGGCGCTGATCGGGCACGAGTACTGCGCGCTCACCGACCACTCGCCCCGGCTGACCGTCGCCAACGGGCTGTCCGCCGACCGGCTGCGTCGCCAGCTCGAGGTGATCGCCGAACTCAACGCCGAGCTGGCGCCCTTCCGCATCCTCACCGGCATCGAGGTCGACATCCTCGACGACGGCACTCTCGACCAGGACGAGCACCTGCTCGCCGAGCTGGACGTCGTGGTCGCCAGCGTGCACTCGAAGCTGTCGATGGAGCACGACGCGATGACCCGTCGGATGGTCCGCGCCGTCGCCAGCCCGCACGTGGACGTGCTCGGGCACTGCACCGGCCGGCTCGTCGAGGGCGCCCGCGGCACCAGGCCGGAGTCGAAGTTCAACGCGGAGGTGGTGTTCGAGGCCTGCCGGCAGTTCGGCACCGCGGTGGAGATCAACAGCCGGCCCGAGCGTCGCGACCCGCCGGCCCGGCTGATCGCGACGGCGCTCGAACGCGGCTGCCTGTTCGCCGTCGACACCGACGCGCACGCGCCCGGCCAGCTCGACTTCCAGGGCTACGGGTGCGAGCGGGCCCAGGCGAGCGCGGTGCCCGCCGAGCGGGTGGTCAACACCTGGCCGGCGGACGAGCTGCTGGCCTGGACCGCGGACCGCACCGTCAGTCGGTGACGGCGGCAGTGCCCGCGAGCTCGCGCGCGGCGGCCTTGGCGCCGAAGTAGTCCCCGCCCTTCCGCCGGACGTCGTCGCTGCCCCAGTCGCGGGTCCGCGGCACCGGTGCCATCCGCGGAATGTGCTTGCGGCAGTGGATGTACGCCTCCTCCACGTCGACCACCACCCACCGTTCCGGGGTGCGTCCGGCGGCGTGGACGTCCGGCAGGCCGGGGTGGGCGGCGCGCATCGCGTCGTCCTCGACGATGCGGGCGGAGCCGTTGACGTGCAGGCCGATCAGGTCCTCGACGAAGTCGACCATCAGGATCCCGATGTGCGGGTTCTCCCGGATGTTCCCCAGGCTGGCCATCACGCCGTTGCCGCGGTACTCGGGGTACGCCAGGGTCTGGGCGTCGAGCACGTGCAGGAAGCCGGGCTCGCCGGCGCGCAGGGACGAGTCGCACTCGCCGCGGGAGTCCGAGGTGGCGATGAAGGCCATCTCCTGCCGGCTGGTGAACTCGATCATGATCGGGTTCAGGTGGTCGAGGACCTGGTCGGAGTAGAACCGCTCGGCACGCTCGACCGTGCCGTGCTCGCGCTGCAGTTCACGTTCGCCGACACTCCCCGAAGTGTCACCAGATGTCATGGGGCTCCTAGTCGGTGGGGCCGGCCCGCCTGTGGGCGGAGGGTCGGCGTAACCGTAGCCCGGTCCAGCCGCCAGGCGCAGCACATCGTCGGCGGGGCGGCGCGGCCGACCGGACCCGGCCACGCGGCCTAGAATTTGCCCGTGACGAAGCAAGCGGACGACACGGCACGCGGCCCGGCCGGATTCGGGTGGCAGCTGCACGGCGACGGCAAGAACATCACCGTCGGCGAGGTGGTGGCCCCCCACGAGCGGCTGACCTGGCCGCGCACGGTGGGCATCGGCATGCAGCACGTGATCGCGATGTTCGGCGCCACGCTGCTGGTCCCGACGATCACCGGCTTCCCGGTCACCACGACGCTGCTGTTCTCCGGCATCGGCACGGCGCTGTTCCTGCTCATCACCCGGGGCCGGGTGCCGAGCTACCTGGGGTCGTCGTTCGCATTCATCGCGCCGCTGACCGCCTCCGCGGGGTACGGCCAGGCCGCGCAGCTCGGCGCGGTGTTGTCCGTGGGCCTGGTGCTGATGGCCGTGGGCCTGGTGGTCAAACTCGCGGGCCCCCGCGTCCTGGACGCGGTGATGCCGCCGGTGGTCACCGGCGCCGTGGTGGCCCTGATCGGCCTGAACCTCGCGCCCGCCGCCGTCGGCTCGTTCGAGGCGCAGCCGCTGATCGCCGTCGTCACCCTGCTGGCCATCCTGGTGGTCACCGCGGTCGGACCGGGCCTGCTGGGCCGGCTCGGCATCCTCGTCGGCGTGGTGGTCGGGTGGGTGTTCGCCTGGGGCACCGGCGGTCTCGCGGACGAGCGTGTCGACGCGCTGCGGGAGGCCGCCTGGATCGGGGTGCCACACCTGCGCGGGCCGTCGTTCGACTGGTCGGTCATCGCGCTGGCGCTGCCCGTGGTGATCGTGCTGATCGCCGAGAACGTCGGCCACGTCAAGGCGGTGGCAGCGATGGCCGGCCGCAACCTCGACGACATGGCCGGCAACGCGTTGATCGCCGACGGGCTCGCGACCACCCTCGCCGGTGCCGGCGGCGGCTCCGGCACCACCACCTACGCCGAGAACGTCGGCGTGATGGCGGCAACGCGCGTCTACTCGACGGCCGCCTACTGGGTGGCCGCCGTGACCGCGGTGGTGCTGGCGTTCTCGCCGAAGTTCGGCGCACTGGTGTTCACGGTGCCGGACGGCGTGATCGGCGGCGCGACCCTGGTGCTGTACGGCCTGATCGGCATTCTCGGCGTGCGGATCTGGATGGAGGCCAAGGTGGACTTCACCGACCCGGTGAACCTGACAGTGGTCGCGGCCGCGCTGGTGGCCGGCATCGGTGACCTCACCCTGCACCTCGGTTCCGTCGAACTCGGCGGCATCGCCTGGGGTTCGGTGGGCATCCTGGTCGGCTACCCGCTGATGCGTTGGCTGGCCAGGATGCGGCGCTAGGACAGGCGCGGCGGGGCCGGCCGCAAGGTTGGTCACGTTTCCCGATCGTTCGGGTCATCGACCGGTTCGCGGGGGTGGGCCTACCCTGGCAGCCAGGTAAGCCCGATCACACAGGAGCCTTGATGGAACGCACGCTTTTCGAGCCTGAGCACGAACTTTTCCGCGAGTCCTACCAGAAGTTCCTCGCGCAGGAAGTCGCTCCCCACCACGACCAGTGGGAGGAGCAGAACATCGTCGACCGTGAGGTCTGGAAGAAGGCGGGGGAGCAGGGCTTCCTCGGCATGGCGGTGCCCGAGGAGTACGGCGGCGGCGGAGTCGAGGACTTCCGCTACAACGCGATCATCACCGAGGAGACCACCCGCGGCGGCTTCAGCGGCGTCGGCTTCATGCTCCACAACGACGTCGTGGCGCCCTACCTGATCAAGCTCGCGAACGAGGAGCAGAAGCGGCGCTGGCTGCCCGGCTTCTGCTCCGGCGAGATCATCACCGCGATCGCGATGACCGAGCCCGGCACCGGCAGCGACCTGCAGAACATCAAGACCCGCGCCGTCCGCGACGGCGACGACTGGGTGCTCAACGGCTCCAAGACCTTCATCACCAACGGCATCAACGCCGACCTGGTGGTGGTGGTGGCCTGCACCGACCCCGACAAAGGCGCGCAGGGCTTCTCGCTGCTCGTCGTCGAGCGCGGCATGGCGGGCTTCGAGCGGGGCCGCAACCTCGACAAGATCGGGCTCAAGGCGCAGGACACCGCCGAGCTGAGTTTCACCGACGTCCGGGTGCCGGCCGCGAACCTCCTCGGCGAGGAGGGCATGGGCTTCATCTACCTGATGCAGAATCTGCCGCAGGAGCGGCTGTCGATCGCCGTCGTGGCGGCCGCCGCGATGGAGTCCTGCCTGGACATGACGATCCAGTACTGCCGCGACCGCAAGGCCTTCGGCAAGTCGATCGGCAGCTTCCAGAACACCCGGTTCGTGCTCGCCGAGCTCGCCACCGAGACCACCGCGGTCCGGATCCTGGTGGACAAGTTCATCGAGCAGCTCAACGCCGGGAAGCTGACCGTCCAGGAGGCCGCGATGGCCAAGTGGTGGACCACCGAGGCGCAGGTCAAGCTGATCGACCGCTGCCTGCAGCTGCACGGCGGCTACGGCTACATGCGGGAGTACCCGATCGCCAAGGCGTACATGGACTCCCGGGTACAGACCATCTACGGCGGCACCACCGAGATCATGAAGGAGATTATCGGTCGGGGCCTGAACCTGTAGAGCGACACCGATTCCCGACCTCACTCGCCGGCCTCGCCCGGCGGGTGAGCGCCGTCGAGGGTCGAAGCACCGCCAGGGCCGCGACGGACGATCCGTCGCGGCCCTGGCGTCTGCTCGGCCGGGACCCGGGCGTACCCGCGTCCGTTCGGCCGGGACCCGGGCGTACCCGCGTCCGCGACCGAGGTCAGAGCTTGCGGATCACCGTGACGACCTTGCCGAGAATCGCGGCGTCGTTGCCGGGGATGGGTTCGAACAGCGGGTTGTGCGGCATCAGCCACACCTCGCCCTTGGTCCGCTTGAACGTCTTTACGGTGGCCTCGCCGTCCAGCATCGCCGCGACGATGTCGCCGTTGTCGGCGACGCTCTGCTGCCGCACCACCACCCAGTCCCCGTCGCAGATGGCGGCGTCGCGCATCGACTCGCCGACCACCTTGAGCAGGAACAGCGAACCCTGCCCGACCAGCTCGCGCGGCAGCGGGAACACGTCCTCGATGGCCTCCTCCGCGAGGATCGGCCCACCGGCGGCGATCCGGCCCAGGACCGGGACGAAGGTCGGCTTCGGCATGACAGCCTCGGCGCCCTCGCCGCCCTGCGCGGCGTTCTCGAAGCCGGCCTCCGTGTCCGAGGCGGCGACGCCGTCGTCCAGACCGCGCACGTCGACCGCCCGCGGGCGGTTCGGGTCGCGCCGCAGGTAACCCTTCTTCTCCAGGGTGCGCAGCTGGTGCGCCACCGAGGAGGTGGAGGTGAGGCCGACGGCGTCGCCGATCTCGCGGATGCTCGGCGGGTACCCGCGTTCGCTGACGGATGCCCGGATCACCTCGAGGACCCGGCGCTGTCGGTCGGTGAGCCCCGCCGTGCGGCCGGCGCCGGCGACCGCCGAGCCGTCGTTGGAGCTTTTTTGCTTCATGGGTGGGCCTCCTGAGTAGCCGGGTCGGGTGCGTGCTGGTGGATCTCGACTGCTGGTGGAACTGGACTGCTGGCCGAACTGGATTGCGCTGTGGTGCTTGATGGTCGGCGTGGCCTGCCGTTGTCGACTTGCGTGTCGTCTGGATCGAATCTAGCCCGTTTTCCTGCGGTTTCCAAACATTTGTTCGACATGTTTGCTGTCAATTCGCGACATTGTCGATGTGTCGTGGTAGAAATCGAACAAGCGTTCTCTCGAACGCCTGATCGATAACTTCGGTCGAGCCCGATCGGCCTACCTGGCGGAGGTTCTGATGAGCGTGACGGTGGACAGCAGCGCGGCGTTTCCCGAGCGGTACACGGTTCCCGGGCAGGGAATGCCTCGGGGACGCCGGGTCGTTCGGCCGTCGGGCCGCGTCGGGGTGGAGCGCGGCAGCCGGCGATCGGACTCGCGGCAGCGGCCCGCAGGCTTCGTGAGCTACGAACGCGCTCGGGTGCCGCGGTCGCGGGCGCCGCACGGCCGGGCGCGCACGCAGGTCGAGTTCCCGACGATGCTGGCCGGGCTGCTGTGTTCGGCGCTGGTGGCGTTGGGCCTGTTCGGACTCGCTCAGTTGCGGTCGAACCCGACGGTGCCCGGCGCGACGGCGGTGGTGCAGGTGCGCGGCGGGGAGTCGCTGGGGCAGCTGGCGGCCCGGGTGGCGCCGCAGGCCCGGGTCGATCAGGTGGTGGAGCGCATCGTGGAGCTGAACGCGCTCGAGGGGGCGGGAGTGCACGCCGGGCAGTCGCTGGTGGTGCCGGTCTCGTCCGCGGGCTGAGTCGACGTGGGCGCTGAGACGGGCATCTGCACGCCGGAGTCGCACTCGGCGGTATCCTCGAACCCTGTTGGCCCTACCACATCCAGTGGGAGTATCGGGCTTCTCGGCTCRGACGAAGGATTCGCCATGCACTGCCCGTTCTGCCGACATCCCGATTCGCGCGTCGTCGACTCGCGGGAGGCCGACGAGGGTCAGGCCATCCGTCGGCGCCGCTCCTGTCCTGAGTGCGGCCGCCGTTTCACCACCGTCGAGACCGCGGTGTTGTCGGTGGTCAAGCGCAGCGGGGTCACCGAACCGTTCAGCCGCGAGAAGGTCGTTCGCGGCGTCCGCCGGGCCTGCCAGGGCCGGGCGGTGGACGACGACGCCCTCTACAAGCTCGCCCAGAAGGTCGAGGAGGCCATTCGCGCAGGCGGGTCCGCCGAGGTGCCGAGCAACGAGGTGGGCCTGGCGATCCTGGGGCCGCTGCGCGACCTCGACGAGGTGGCCTACCTCCGATTCGCCTCTGTCTACCGGTCATTCACCTCGGTGGAGGACTTCGAGCGCGAGATCAAGGACCTGCAGGCGCACCGCGACAACGTCGGCGGCGGGTAACGCCGCGCCCGGGTGCGGAGGGCTGTTCGGCCGTCGGCGCCCCGGTCGCGGCGCTACTTGGTGATCGAGGCGATCGTCTTGCGAATACGCTTGTCGGACACCGGCTGCGGGGTTCCGAGGGACTGCGCAAACAGGCTCACCCGCAGCTCCTCGATCATCCAGCGGACCGCCTCGACGTCCGGGTCGAACTGCCGGCGCGGGTCGAGCCGCGTCAGCATCCTGGCGTAGTCGTCGTAGACCGCGTCCAGCACCGCGAGGGCCTGCCGGTCCCGGGTCGCGGAGCCGGGCAGTGCCTCGAGCCGCTTGATCGCGCCGTCCAGGTACCTCGGCAGCTCGCGCAGTCGCACGGCGCCGGTGTCCGCGACGAAACCGGGGTACACCAACGACTCCAGTTGCTCGCGGACGTCGTCGGCGGCCTCGCCCGAGGTGCGGTCGAGCAGCAGTCGCAGCCGGTGCGCCCGGTCGAGGACGGGTACCACCAGACGCACCAACGCGGCCACCTGCCGCGGCAGCTCGGGGCGCACCGCCGCCTCGAGCTTCTGGTAGCCCTCCGGGGTACGGGACGGACCGCCGTGCGCGTCCATCAGCGCGTCCACCGCGCAGGCGCGGCAGTCCTCCACCAGGGCCTCCACGCTCCCGTGCGGGTTCTGCCCCAGTGCCAGCCGGTCCCGGGTGCCGAGCCCGCCGACCGCGGACTTCGTCGGCGTCGGGATCGCCCGCAGCAGCAGCGCCCGGGTGCCGTCCCGCATGGCCCGTCGCTGCTCGGCCGGCGTCGCGAACACCCGCACCGCGACGCCGCGGGCCTCCGGGGCCAGCGCCGGGTACCCGACGACCTTCTGCCCGCCGAGGGTGCGCGAGACCGATTCCGGCAGCGACCCCAGCGTCTCCGACGTCCACACCGTGGCCGCGGGCCGCTCGGTCGTCGCGGTCGCCCGCGAGACCTCCTTCGCCACCCGGGGGGCGAGCTGTTCACGCAACTGGATCAGGCTCTTGCTGCGTCCGAGCACCTTGCCGCCGGGGTCCACCGCGGCGAAGGTCATCCGCAGGTGGTCCGGCACCGCGGTCAGGTCGAAGTCGGTGGGCGCGATGGGGGTGCCGGCCATCCGCGAGAGTTCCCGCGCGATCGCGACGGTCAGCGGCTCGGCGCGGGCCTTGACCGCGGACAGAGCCGCCCGGGCGTAGTCCGGCGCCGGAACGACGGTGCGCCGCAGCGCCTTCGGCAGCGACTTGATCAGTGCGGTGACCAGTTCCTCGCGCATGCCGGGGACCAGCCACTCGAAGCCGACGTCCCGCAGCTGCGCCAGCAGGGCCACCGGGATGCGGGCGGTGACGCCGTCGTCCTCGGTGCCCGGCTCGAACTGGTAGGTCAGCGGGAACGAGATGTCGCCCTGGCGCCAGGTGTTCGGGTAGTCGCCGCCGAGCACCCCGGCGGCGTCGGCGTTCACCACGGTCTTGGCGGTGAACGTCAGCAGGTCCGGGTCGGCGCGGCGGGCCTGCTTCCACCAGGTGTCGAAGTGCTTGGCGGACACCGCCTCAGGGCCGACGCGCTCGTCGTAGAACTCGAAGAGCGTCTCGTCGTCGACCAGGATGTCGCGCCGGCGGGCCCGGGTCTCCATCTCTTCGACGTCGTCGAGCAGGGCGCGGTTCTGGTGGAAGAACTTGTGCTGGGTCTGCCACTCGCCCTGCACCAGCGCGTGCCGGATGAACAGCTCCCGCGAGGCCTCCGGGTCGATGGTGGCGTAGCCGACGGCGCGCTTGGCGACCAGCGGGATGCCGTAGAGCGTGACCCGCTCGTAGGCCATCGCGGCGGCCCGCTTGGTGGACCAGTGCGGCTCCGAGTAGGTGCGCTTGACCAGGTGCGGGGCCAGCTTCTCGGCCCACTCCGGTTCGATGCCCGCGGCCATCCGGCCCCACAGCCGGGTGGTCTCCACCAGTTCGGCGGCCATCACCCAGCGCGGCGGCTTCTTGAACAGCGACGACCCGGGGAACACCGCGAACCGGGCGCCGCGGGCGCCGAGGAAGTCCCGCTTCTCGCCCTCGCGCAGGCCGATGTGCGAGAGCAGCCCGGACAGCAGCGCCTGGTGCACCGAGGCCTCGCTCGCGGGCTGGTCGTTGCCGGTCCAGCCGAGGCCGCGGGTGATCTGGGAGAGCTGGCCGTGCAGGTCCTGCCACTCCCGGATCCGCAGCCAGTGCAGGAACTCGCTCTTGCACATCTTGCGGAACTGGTTGGAGGAGAGCTCCCGGCGCTGCTCGCGGAGGTAGTCCCAGAGCTTGAGGTAGGCGAGGAAGTCCGAGCCGGCGACGTTGAACCGGGCGTGCTTCTCGTCGGCGGCCTGCTGGTGTTCGGCGGGCCGCTCGCGCACGTCCTGAATCGACAGTGCGGCGACGATGATCAGGGTCTCGCGCAGGCAGCCCGTGTTGTGGGCCTGCGCGAGCATCCGGGCCATCCGCGGGTCGACCGGCAGCTGGGCCAGCTCCCGCCCGACGGGGGTGAGCTCGGCGACCGCGTCCTTGCCGGCCGGCTTGATCGCGCCGAGCTCCTCGAGCAGCGCGATGCCGTCCCGGATGGCGCGCGGGTCCGGCGCCTCCACGAACGGGAACGCGGCGATGTCGCCGAGACCGAGGGCGGTCATCTGCAGGACCACCGACGCCAGGTTGGTGCGCAGGATCTCGGGTTCGGTGAACTCGGGCCGGGACTCGAAGTCCTCCTCGGAGTACAGCCGGATGCAGATGCCGTCGGCGACGCGGCCGCAGCGGCCCGCGCGCTGGCGGGCCGAGGCCTGCGAGATCTCCTCGATGGGCAGTCGCTGGACCTTGGTGCGCACGGAGTAGCGGGAGATGCGGGCCGTGCCCGGGTCCACCACGTAGCGGATGCCGGGCACCGTCAGCGACGTCTCCGCGACGTTCGTCGAGAGCACCACCCGGCGGCCGGTGTGCCGCTCGAAGACCCGGTGCTGCTCGGCCGCGGACAGCCGGGCGTACAGCGGCAGGATCTCGGTGCCGCGCAGTTTGCGCTCGCGCAGCGCCTCGGCGGTGTCGCGGATCTCGCGTTCGCCGGACAGGAACACCAGGATGTCGCCGTCGCCCTCGGCCATCAGTTCCTCGACCGCCTCGCCGACGGCGTCGACCGGGTCGCGGTCGATGGTCTGCTCGCCCACGTCGACGCTCAGCGGGCGGTAGCGCATCTCCACGGGGAAGGTGCGGCCGGACACCTCGACGATCGGCGCAGGGACGCCGTTCACGGTGAAGTGCTCGGCGAACCGTTCCGGGTCGATGGTGGCGGAGGTGATGATCACCTTCAGGTCGGGCCGCCGCGGCAACAGTTCGCGGAGGTAGCCGAGGATGAAGTCGATGTTGAGGCTGCGCTCGTGGGCCTCGTCGATGATCAGGGTGTCGTAGCGGCGCAGCAGGCGGTCGCGCTGGATCTCCGCGAGCAGGATGCCGTCGGTCATCAGCTTGACCAGGGTGCCGTCGGAGACCTGGTCGGTGAACCGGACGGTGTAGCCGACGGCCTCGCCGAGCGGGGTGTCGAGTTCCTCGGCGATCCGCTCGGCGACGGTGCGGGCGGCGAGCCGGCGCGGCTGGGTGTGCCCGATCAGCCCGCGCACCCCGCGGCCCAGGTCCAGGCAGATCTTCGGGATCTGGGTGGTCTTGCCGGAGCCGGTCTCGCCGGCCACGATCACCACCTGGTGTGCCTCGATGGCCGCGGCGATGTCGTCGCGCCGGGAGCTGACCGGCAGGCCCTCGGGGTAGCTGGTCTTCGGCACGCCCGTCCGGCGTGAGGCGACCCGGGCCTGGGCCTGGTTCACCTCACGGGCGAGGGCGGCGAGGGCCTCCGGGGTGCGGGCGCGGTCGAGCTTGCGGCGGAGCCGGTGCTCGTCGCGGAGGGTGAGGTCGGGGAGGAGCCTCTTGAGCTCGCGGCGGTCGAGGCCGGGCTGTGCGGCGGGCGGGGTGCCGGGCGGGGTCATGGGCTCTGTGTTCGACATGCTCGTGCCAGCGTATCGAACGCGGTCGGCGGGTTGCGCAGGCCGGAACCGGTGCGCGTCGGTCCGGCTACGCGGCGGGCCGGCGTGCGAGCATTCGCGGGTGACTGCTGCCACCATCACCGGCACGACGGTGTACCCACACACGAGCCCGATCATCCGCGTGTTGCGGCTGGTGTTCGCCGCGGTCGGCGTCGTCGCGCTGGCCTGGATCCCGCTCCGCAACATCGACAGCGACGTCTTCTCCGTCGTCAACTACTTCAGCTACTTCACGATCATGAGCAACGTGCTCGCGGTGGTGGTGCTGGCGGTCGGGGCGGTGGCCGACCCGCAGTCGCGCGGCTGGCAGCTCTTCCGAGGCGCCACCACGGTGTACATGGTCATCACCGGGATCATCTATGCCGTCCTGCTGGCCAACGTCGACGTCATGCTCAAGGACGCGTGGATCAACAGCCTGCTGCACCGGATCCTGCCGCTGGTGATCCTGCTCGACTGGCTGCTCGCGCCGCCGCGGATGCGGATCGCCGACCGGGCCAGCGTCGTCTTCGTGGCGTTCCCGCTGGCCTACGGCATCTACACGCTGATCCGGGGGCCGGTCGTGGACTGGTACCCCTATCCGTTCATCGACCCCCGCACGCAGGGGTACCTGCAGATGGCGATCGGGCTCGTGGTCCTGCTGCTGGCGATGCTGCTGATGTCGCTGGCGGTCAACGCGGCCGGGCGGATGGCGAGCGGGTGGCGATACGGTAGTTCGGCGCGCCGGTCTGCGGCGCAGCAGAGCGAGAGCGGCGAGAGCGAGGTCGAACAGTGAGTTCGAAGACATCGGCGGGTGCCCTGTGGCACGGGTTCGCGGACATGGGCGCGGTGCGGCAGGACGGCGCCTTCGTCGTCAGTCGCGGTGAGGGCGCGTACATCTGGGACGACGAGGGCACCCGGTACCTCGACGCGACGGCCGGCCTGTGGTTCACCAACGTCGGGCACGGTCGCAAGGAGATCGCCGACGCCGTCGCCGCCCAGCTCACGACGATCGCGCACTACTCGAACTTCGGCGACTTCGTCCCCGAGACGACGGCGGCGCTGGCCGAGCGGCTCGCGGCGATCGCGCCGGTGCCCGGGAGCAAGATCTTCTTCACCTCCGGCGGGTCCGACTCGGTGGACACCGCGGCCAAGCTGGCGCGGCGCTACTGGCACGAGATGGGCAAGCCCGGCAAGCGGATCGTGGTCGGCCGCCAGAAGGCGTACCACGGCATGCACGTCGCCGGCACCGCGCTGGCCGGCATCCCGGTCAACCGGGAGGGCTACGGCGAGCTGATGGCCGACGCGCGCACCGTGGCGTGGGACGACGCGAAGTCGCTGCTCGAACTGATCGAGCGGGAGGGCGCCGACACCATCGCCGCGTTCTTCTGCGAGCCGATCATCGGCGCCGGCGGGATCTACCTGCCGCCCGAGGGGTACCTGCGCGAGGTCCGCGAGATCTGCCGCGACCACGACATCCTGTTCGTCGTCGACGAGGTCGTCACCGGGTTCGGCCGCATCGGTGGATCCTGGTTCGCCTCCACCCGTTTCGACCTGCAGCCGGACATGGTGACCACCGCCAAGGGACTGACCTCCGGGTACGTCCCGATGGGCGCGGTGTTCATCGCGCCGAACGTCGCGGAGCCGTTCTTCGCGGGCGGGGTCTGGTGGCGGCACGGCTACACCTACGGCGGGCACGCCGGTGCGGCCGCCGCGGCGATGGCCAACCTGGACATCATCGAGCGGGAGAACCTGCTCGACGACGCCGCCCGGCTCGAGCGCACGCTGCACGAGCAGTTCGCGCCGCTGGCCGAGCACCCGCGGGTCCAGGAGGTGCGCAGCGGACTCGGCGCGGTCGCGGCCGTGCAGCTCGCCGACCCGGCCGAGGCGCTGCCGTTCGTGAAGGCGCTGCGCAAGTTCGGCATCTCGGGCCGGGCGGCCGGCGTCGGGGCCATGCAGTTCTCGCCGTCGTTCGTGATGACCGACGAGCAGGTCGCCGAGATGGCGGCGGGCGTCCTCGCGGCGCTCGGCTAGGCAGCTGCCGCTGCCCGTGAGCCTTTTGGTCGCTCCAGGCACCAAAAGGCTCACGGGCGCCGGAGGCGCTACAACCCGACCGCCGCCTCGAGGGCGTCGAGTTCGTCGTCGAGGCATCCCAGCAGCGGAGCCAGTGGCGGCACGCTGCGACGGCATCCGGTGATGCCGAACGCGATCTCGTCGTCGGTGCTGGTGATGGTGATGTTCAGGGCCTGCCCGTCGACGGCGATCGACAGTGGGTAGAGCGCAGTCAGCCGCGCGCCGTTCCAGTACAGCGGCATGCCCGGCCCCGGCACGTTGGAGATCATCACGTTCGGGGGCCGGATGGGCGCCCGCTCGCCGAAGAGCACCCCGAGCACCAGCGGGACGGCGCCGAGCGCGCTCATCGCCAGGATCTCGCCCGAACTCCTGGTGCTCATCTCCTCCTTGCCCTCACCCATCGTCTTGCGGACCGCGTCGAACCGCTCTGCGGGCTCCTCGAGATCGGTGGCCAGATTGCACGAGAGAAGCCCGAAGTCGTTGCCGGACTTGCTCTCCACCCCTTCCCGCCGCAGCGAGACCGGCACCAGTGCCACGAGGGGATCGGCGGGGAGGACGTCGAGCTCGTCCAGGTAGCTGCGCAGCGCACCGGAGCACATCGCGAGGACCACGTCGTTGATGGTGGCGTCGCCCGCCTTCGCGACCAGGCGGAGCCGCTCGATCGGCCAGGACCTGGCGGCGAAGCGGCGGGCCCCGCCGATCGGCACGTTGAGAATGCTCTTCGGGGCGGCGAGCGAGAGCGAGCCGCCGCGGTTGTTGCGCGCCCGGTCGACGGTGGTCGCGAGCACCGGCAGCAGGCCGAACGCGCCGCGAACCGCGCCGACGGCCACGCCCGGCAGGTCGAGCAGGCTGAGGCCGTCGGGCGCGGCGGCATGGACCGTCGCCGGACGTTCCCGCGCCAGCGGCTCCCACGGTGCCGGCATCCCGCGCTCACCCGAGTCCTCGCTGAGAGTGCTGCGCAACAGCTTCATCGCGGAGACGCCGTCGGTCACCGCATGGTGGATCTTCATGTACACGGCGAAGCGCCCGTCCGCCAGGCCCTCGATCAGGTGCATCTCCCACAGTGGCCGGTTGCGGTCGAGCAGGTGCGCGTGCAGGCGTGAGACCAGTTCGAGGAGTTCCTTGACGCCGCCCGGCTGCGGCAGGGCGCTGTGACGAATGTGGTGGCTGAGGTCGACGTCGACGTCCTCTTCCCAGCCCCACTGCCCGAGCGAGGTCAGCGATCGCCGCGGGCGCTTGCGCAGCACCGGCGACACCGCCCCGCCGGCCAGTGCGGAGTCGAGCATGGCCCGCACATCGTCGGCATCGCCGCCTTCCGGCGGGGCGAAGAGCGCAAGCCCTCCGACGTGCATCGGATGCTCGCGAGACTCGCCGAGCAGGAACATCGAATCGGCCGGTGACATCGGTAATAGCATGATTTCGCCTGTTCTCTTTTAGCCCGTGCCCGGACCCTGCGGTCCGGCCCCCCGGGGACCTCGATACAGGCCGCGTCCTGTGCGTGTTTCCCACCAAAACATCGCCAATGAATCAAGATCACGAACCTGGATCAGTAGTGATCTGTTCTACATGATTTGTGAGCGACCACCAACCCGAACGGGGAGACTGGTGCGGCGCACGGGCTCGAGTGTCCGGTTGCCGGCGATCCGGTCGGCCCGACACATCCGGAACCGGGGTGTCGATCTGAGATCCGACGTCTGAACTGGACTCATGCCGCGACGACGAGGTCGAGACGGGTTCCGTCGCGGGGCCCTAGGCCCGGGCGGCCGGCGGCCGGGAGCGCCTGCCGCGGTGCGTTCATTCAGCGTTCATTCATTCATTCGATCGACCACGAAAGGATGCGCGCGATCGATTACGGCAGATCGAAGTCTGCAACATTCCCTGCCGCGTCCTTGTTCAATGATCTGGGCGATTAATGGTCAAGGTTTCCCATTTTGGTTGAGGATTGATTCAATTCAATTCCGTCGGAGCGCATTAGCGGCATTGGTGCCGACGACTCACCGGCGCCGGAGGCACGTGAGGCGTTGCCGGAGGCTGGGTCTGACGGGTGTGAGATCCACCGTCGGCCGCTCGGACGCGGCGGCTGTGGTGGCCTGGGCGAAGCGGGCGTGCAGTTGGGAGCGCACCTCGTCGGGGGAGTAGGCGCGGCGCTTGCGCTCGGCGCGGACCGTCAACGCCCCCGTGGCGGCGACGCCGACCATGCCGGCGAGGCCGACGAACTTCCACAGGTGCCTGCCTTCGATTCCCATCGCTCTAGGCTAGGTGGATGAGCAGGCGGATGCACGAATCACAGGTGAGCCTGGACGTGGCGGTCGAGGCCACCCGGACCGGCGACATCTGGATCTTCCGTGGACATTCCGGCGCGGACCGGGCCATCCAGACGCTGACCAACAGCCCCGTCAATCACGTCGGGATGTCGGTGGTGCTCGACGACATGCCGCCGCTGATGTGGCATGCCGAGCTCGGACATTCGTTGCAGGACATGTGGACCGGGCGATTCCAGCGGGGCGTCCAGCTGCACGACCTGCGTCAGGCCGTGCAGGTCTGGGGCGCTCGGTACGGTCAGCGCGGCTGGCTGCGTCAGCTGGACCGGCCCGTCACCCGGGAGCAGGAGGACGAGCTGCTGCGGACCGTTGCCCGGCTCGACGGCACCCCGTTCCCGTCGACGGCGAAGCTGGCCTCGCGCTGGTTCGGCGGCCGACTTCCGGCGTTGCGCAGGCGATCCCGGGAGGAGAAGGCCGCCGGGCTCGAGAGTGCGTACTGCGCCGAGGTGGTCGCGCAGACCTACGAGTCGATGGGTCTGCTCACCGAGCGGAAGAAGACGAACTGGTACGACCCGGGACGGTTCTGGAGCGGTGACCGACTGCCGCTGGCCCCGGGCGTCGAGCTGGGCCGGGAGATCGCCGTCCTGCTCAGCGACGATGACCTGGCGGCGGGTCGGCCACCGGACCCGCATCGCTGAGGGCGCCGAGCAGGGCGCGGTTCAGATCGGCGGCGGGGATCATCGGCATGGTGTGGTGCGTGGTGCCGTCGACGACGACGGTGCGCAGTCGCGGGTTCGACTCAGCGACGGTGACTTTCAGTTTTCTGCTGTCGTGCACCTTGCTGCCGGCGGCGAGGAGCACCGTGGTGGCGGGCGTCAGGGTGGCGAGAACGTCCCGGCCCGGGCGCTTGGGCACGACGGTTTTCGACTTCGGGAAATGCGCTGCGCCAAGGGCGATGAGCTCCAGCCAGTCCTCGTCCAGACCCCGGCCGTCGGTCTCCCACCGGATGAAGTCGCGTTGGCGCTTCTCGGTGGGCCGCGCCAGCAGGGGGACCGCGCGGGCGAGGTACTGCGCGCGCATGCCGGCGAAACACGAACTGGGGTCCAGCAGCACCAGGTTCTTCACGCGGCCCGGCTCACGCAGCGCGTAGGCGAGCGCGATCATCGCCCCGTAGGAGTGGCCGACGAGACCGAACTCGTCCAGGCCCGCCGTCGTCACGACGGCGTCGAGCCAGGACGTGAGGTCCTCGGCGGCCCGCGGCGGCGTGGCCCCGGCGGCGCTCCGGCCGGGGTCGCCGATCAGGTCGACGGCGAACACCCGGTGCCGCTCGGCGAGCGCGGCGATGTTCCCGAACCACACCGTCGAGGTGGCCCCACCGCCCGGCAGCAGCACCACCGGCGGGGCGTCGGCCGGCCCGCACACGTTGACCCGGGTGGTCCCGTGCGCCGACTCGAGATCGACGCCGGTGACCTCGACCGGCCACTTCGCCAGCACGCGGTCGTAGGCGCGGTAGAAGGCGGATCCTGCGGGGGTGGCTGCGAAGGCTGCCGTCGACAACGGGGGCATCCGGGTCTCCTCGTCTCAATTTAGTTCGAGCGATCGAGATAATTGGTGTGTCGAGATAGTAGATTGGCCGGGTGATGTTGTCGAGCAGGAGGCCGTGATGGGTGTCGGACGCGAACCGGACGGGGATTCCCTTGCCACCGTGCATCGTCTGCGGGCGCTGACGGTCGAGCTGCACCTGCTGGGCGCGGAGTTCGCGCGCGTGCACGGACTGCACCCGACCGACGTCCGGGCGTTGATCTGCCTCCTCGACGCGGACCGCGGAGGTCGGGCGGCGACACCGGGGTGGTTGGCGCAGGAGCTCCACCTGAACTCGGCGTCGGTGACCGCGCTGGTCGACCGGATGGAGAAGGCGGGGCACGTCCGGCGCGAGCGCGACCCCCGCGACCGCAGGCGGGTCCTGCTGGCCGTCACGCCCGCCGCCATGGAGCTCGGCTGGTCGTTCTTCGGGCCGGTGATCGCGAACGCGTCCGCGGCCCTCGACGGTTACAGCGACGCGGAGAGGGCGACGGTCGTCAAGTTCCTGGGCGACATGCGATCCGCGATCGAGGCGGCCCGGCCGGGCGGGGACGTCGAGCGGTAGGCGGCAGGCCCGGACGGTGTGACCGGCGCCACAATTGTGCTGTGTCGGTCGTCACCTTACGGCCGTGTAACTACCGCGATGTGACTTTCGGGGATCGCCGACCGGGCCTGCGGGAACCTCGGACCGGGAGTTCGGGAGCGGTACGGCTGTGCCAGAAATGTGTGCCGTGATCTGTCCGTGACCATCCCCTACGGTCAGAACCAGCCCGAAACAGCCGGGCAAACGCCGGTCCGCCACCGCTCGATCTCGCCCCGCGGACCGGAATCGCCGAAATCCCTTCAGGGGCGGGAGCGAGACGGACGCAGCACCAGGGCGACGACGCAGTTGTCGCCGGTGGTCCACCTCGCCGGCGGGAGCGGAGAGGATCCACGTTCATGACCGATTTCACCATCAAGCGCGCCCTCGGCGCCGTCGTCGCCACCGGCGCCCTCGTTGCGGTCCCGATGGCCCTGGCCACCGGAACCGCCTCCGCGCAGGGCCACGACTGGTCCGGCGTCGCGCAGTGCGAGAGCGGCGGCAACTGGAACACCAACACCGGTAACGGCTTCTCCGGTGGCCTGCAGTTCACCCCCAGCACCTGGGCGGCCTACGGCGGCACCGGCAACGCGGCGGACGCCAGCCAGGCCGAGCAGGTCCGCGTCGCGGAGAACGTGCTCGCGGGCCAGGGCGCCGGCGCGTGGCCCGTGTGTGGTCAGTACCTGACCGCCGGCACCACCGCCGCCGGCTACGAGACCACCGTCTCCGACGTTGCCGAGCCGGTCCTGGCGTCGGCCCCCGTCGCGTCCACCCCCGCCGCGTCCACCCCGGCACCTGCGGGCGGCACCTACGTGGTCGTCTCGGGCGACACCCTCTCGGGCATCGCCGCCGCGCACGGCGTCTCGGTGGATTCGCTGGCCGGCCAGGTCCAGAACGTCGACCTGATCTTCCCGGGCCAGACCCTGTCGGTCTGACCTCAGTGTCGGTCTGACCTCGACGACGAGGGGGCCGAGTCAAGTGACTCGGCCCGCCCCCTCGTCGTCGCCGCGGCGCGTCCTCTGGCGGCGGATCAGACGGTGAGGGTGCGGTCGGGGTGCACCCGGCCGCCGACCTCGATCCAGCCGTCGGGGGCGTAGACGGTGAAGATCTGCGACCCGCGGCCCTGGGTGATGTGCAGGCTGCGGCGCAGGTGGTCGGTGATCCGGACTGCCGCAGCGCCGGTGGCCTCGTCCTCGGGAACGCCCATGCCCGGGGCGAACATCCGGCTCCGGATCGCGCCCTCGCCGGCCCAGGCCCACACGTAGTGGTGCCCGGTGTCGTAGGCGGCCGCCCGGGCCGTGCGCACGGCCTCGGAGTCTGGCGCGGGGTGCAGCACGAACTCCGGCGCCCAGTCCGCCTTGGCGCGGATCCAGGTCAACCCGTCCGCGAAGCGGGTGGTGACCGGCCCGGCCGGTACCTCGAGCGTCTCGATGTCGTGCCCGCGCTCGCGCAACCACCACGACAGCCCGACCGTGGGGTGTCCCGCGAAGGGCAGTTCGACGGCGGGTGTGTAGATCTGTGCATGCACGGAATCGGCTCCCGGCGTGGGCAGTTCGACGAAGACGGTCTCGCTGAAGCCCAGTTCGGCGGCCAGCGCCTGTCGGCCCGGGGGAGCGACGAGTGCCGCGTCCACAATGCCGAGCGGATTGCCGTGGCGGCCATCGGCGTCGGTGAAAACCCTGACTACCTCAACCTCGATACCCATCGCTAAACGATACCGCCAAACGCAACGTCCGGCCCGGAATGCAACTGTGCGCGGCCTCCTCCCCGTCGGGGTGGAGACCGCGCACAGTCGAGCGGAACCGGAGATCAGGCGAGCGTCTCGCTGGCCACGATGGCCTGGGCGACGCCCTGGACGGTCGCGGCGACCTTGACGGCCTCCCAGACCTGCTCCTTGGTCATGCCCTCCTTGCGGACCACCGCGTCGTGGGCGGCGGTGCAGTCGTGGCAGCCGTTGATGGTCGAGACGGCGAGCGACCACAGCTCGAAGTCGACCTTCTCCACGCCGGGGTTGCCGATGATGTTCATCCGCAGACCCATTCGCACCTGGGCGAACTCGTCACCGAGGAAGCTCTTGGCCCGGTAGGCGACGTTGTTCATGCCCATGATCGAAGCGGCGCCGAGCGCGGCGTTGTAGGCCTCGGCCGACAGGTTGTCGGCAGCCTCCTCCGCGATCTCACGCAGCACGGTCGCCGACTTGCTGGCGGCCGCGCACGCGAGGAAGGTGCCCCAGAGCTGCTGCTCGGTGAGCTCGGTCGAGCGCGCGAGGGAGCCGAGGTTGAGCTTGAGGTCCTTCGCGTACTCGGGCAGCGAGTTCTTGAGGTTCTCGACGCTCATGGTCAGACGCTCTCGGAGAGCAGCTCGCCGACGTTGATGGTCGGGTCGCCCTTCTTCCAGTTGCAGGCGCACAGCTCGTCGGACTGCAGTGCGTCGAGCACGCGCAGCACCTCGTCGACGTTGCGGCCCACGGAGCCGGCGGTGACGGACACGAACTGGATCTCGTTGTTCGGGTCGACGATGAAGGTGGCGCGGTCCGCGACGCCGTCGGCGTTCAGGACGCCGGTGGCCTCGGCCAGCTCACGCTTGAGGTCCGAGAGCATCGGGAAGGGCAGCGTCTTGAGCTCGTCGTGCTGCGCACGCCACTGGAAGTGCACGAACTCGTTGTCGACGGAGGCGCCGAGCACCTGCGCGTCGCGGTCCGCGAACTCCTCGTTGAGCTTGCCGAAGGCGGCGATCTCGGTGGGGCAGACGAAGGTGAAGTCCTTGGGCCAGAAGAACACGATGCGCCACTTGCCGGCGTAGTCGTCGCTGGTCACCTGGGTGAAGTAGTCGTCGGGCTGCTGCGCGTCGACCTTGGACAGGTCACCGCCGATGACAGCCTTGAGGTTGTAAGCCGGGAACTGGTCGCCGATGGTCAGCAGAGCCATGTGTGGTCCTCCTACTTGTGCGGGGCCACGGCGCGGTCGGCGCCGTGACTTCATCTCGGGCATGCGGCAGTACACCTGGCTGCGCCGGGGTCGGCGCACTGGTGCGGTCGGTGTACTGGTGGTTTCACCCGAGTGAGCCGCGGTGTTCTGCGCTCAACTCGGTATGACTCCATAGTGCCCGAAGCTATGCAAAAGGTAAAGGCGATAGGTGTCACTACACTGATAGGCATGGCTGATCAGACTTATCAACCCACACTGTCGCAGCTGCGTGCCTTCGTCGCGGTCGCCGAGTATCGCCACTTCGGCACCGCCGCAGCGCGTTTGGGTGTGAGTCAACCCACACTCTCGCAGGCGCTGGCGGCGCTGGAGAACGGCCTCGGCGTGCAGTTGATCGAGCGCAGCACCCGGCGCGTGCTGGTGACGCCGGCCGGCTCGCAGCTGCTCGCGCAGGCGAAGGTGATCCTGGAGGCGGCCGACGGATTCGTCGCGGCGGCCGCGGGTGTGGGGGAGGCGCTGACCGGGCCGCTGCGGATCGGGCTGATCCCGACGGTCGCGCCGTACGTGTTGCCCGTGCTGCTGCCGGCGCTGCGTGATCAGTTGCCCTCGGTGCGGCCGTTCGTGGTCGAGGACCAGACCGCCCGGCTGCTCGACTCGCTGCGCGTCGGGGTGCTCGACGTGGCGGTGCTGGCCCTGCCGTCCGAGGCGCCGGGGATGGTCGAGATCCCGGTCTACCAAGAGGATTTCGTGATGGTCGTGCCGGCGGGGCATGCGCTGGCCGGGCGAACGGACCTGCCGATCGACGTGCTCGACGAGCTGCCGCTGCTGCTCCTCGACGAGGGGCACTGCCTGCGCGACCAGACCCTGGACCTGTGCCGCTCGGTGGACGCCCGGCCGGTCTCCGGCGACACCCGCGCCACCTCGCTGACCACCGTGGTGCAGTGTGTCGCAGGCGGTCTCGGCGTGACCCTGGTTCCGGACTCGGCGGTCGCGGTCGAGACCGGCCGCGGCGACCTGGCCACCGCGCGGTTCGCGGCACCGGCGCCGGGCCGGGCGATCGGGCTGGTCTTCCGGGCGTCGAGCGGTCGCGCCGACGCCTACCGGGCGCTGGCGGAGCTGGTGACCTCGGTGGCGCCCAAGGGAACTCGGTAGCGAGCCCGGCTTCCGCTCATGAACGGGCGGCTACCGGGTGGGTTACCCGGCGGTTGTCCCGGTAACCGCCCGTTCGTGTGCGTTGTGTGTCAGCGGCGGCCGCGGCCGCCCGACCCCTTGCCGCTGCGCTTGCTCGCCGCGGCCTTGCCCGCCGTGCCCTTGGCCGGCGCACCCTTGGCACCCGACTTGCCGGCCGATCCCTTGGCCGATCCCTTGGGTGAAGCCTTGCCGGACGGCAACTTTCCCGCCGCAGCCTTCGCGGCGGCCTTGTCCGCCGTCTTCTCCGACGCCTTGCGCTTCGGCGCGGGACCGGTCTCGGCGGCGGCRCGGCCACGGGAGCTGTTCGCGGTGCGCCCCCGCACGATGCCGATGAACTCCTCGACCAGGTCGGTGGTGGCGTCCTCCGGCCAGGCCAACGCGATCGGCGACTCGGGTGCCCCGGTCACCGGGCGGTACGTCAGGTCCTTGCGGTGGTGCAGCCGGGCCAGCGACTGGGGCACCACCACCACGCCGATCCCGGCGGCCACCAGTTCGACGGCATCTTCGGTGGTCTCGGGACGCTGGGCGGCCCGCTCGCCGGGCAGTGCGTCCCACTCGAGCAGGTCGTCGAGCGGGTGCAGCACGATCTCCCCGGCCAGGTCCTCGACGCCGATCTCGTCGACCGCGGAGATGACGTGGTCCTTCGGGATCACGACCACCGGCGTCTCGGCGTAGAGCCGGATGACGCTCAGCGGCCGCGGGCCCTCGCGGTCGACGGGCAGGCGCACCAGTGCGGCGTCGACGGTGTCGTCCCGCAGCGCGCCGGCCACCTCGAGCGCGGGCAGGCTCACCAGTTCGAGTCGGACGTCGGGGAGGCGTTCGGCCCAGATTCGCATCCACTTGGTGGGGGTGACACCGGCGACGTACGCCAGCCGGAAGGAGGGCGACGGCGCCGGATCGGTCATTGGGTCAGGCTACCGGTGCGCGCCGCGGCCCACGACCGGCGCACCGAGGGGGCCGTCGTCGCGGCCGCTCGTTACCCTTGACCCATGACGTCGCACAAGAGCGCCCAGAACATGAAGCCCGCAAYCGCGGCAAAGAAGCTGGGCGTGTACCTCGAGGCCACCCCCGCCGAGTTCCAGGCGGGTCCGGTCACGCGCGACGAACTCGCCGCACTGCAGGCCGACCCCCCGGCGTGGCTCGTCGAACTGCGTGCCGTCGGCCCGCACCCGCGGCCCGTGGTCGCGGCCAAGCTCGGGGTCTCCATCGCGGGCCTGTCCCGCGGAGGCGTCGAGGAGGCGCTGACCACCGAGCAGATCGATGCCCTGCTCGCGGATCAGCCGGACTGGCTGCAGGCCGAGCGCGCCTCGCTGGTGGAGGTCCGCAAGGACGAGAAGCGGATCAAGGAGCAGCAGGCGGCCCGTCGCGAGCAGTCCAACCGCCGCGAGCGGCACGCCAAGCCGATCATGCACCCGGCCGACAAGTAGGCGCGGTAGCCGGACAGCAGAGACGAAGGCAGCGGCCGGGCATGGTGCCCGGCCGCTGTTTTTGTGTGGGCACGATTCCCGATCCGGGCGGCCAACGGGCTGCCCCTACACCTCCGGCGATTGACGGGCACCCCACCCCAGGGTGAAAAGACCCCTACCCTTGGGCTGGAAATCCCTATACCATGGCTGCACCGTTCCGGTGCGCGAATCGGCGTAATCAGGTGCGGACCCCCGCAAGGCAGCCGGAAGGTGCCGGTCAAGAGCGCTGGTGCCACGCGTTCAGGGCTGCCGTGAACGTAAGGATCGACCCACTGTGACGACCTCCGCCAAGTCATCCACCCGCCGCTTCGTCGCCAAGGTCGCGCTGACCGGTGCGCTCGCCGTGCTGCCCCTCGGACTTGCCGTGGGACCGGCCTTCGCCGGCACGCATGCGGGTAGCTGCAACTTCGACGGCAACGTGAAGTGGGTCAAGGACTGCCCCGACACGAAGTAGCCGGCCAGGCGCCATGCGGCCCCGTCTGCGACGGGGCCGCCCCGGTGGGCGGCCCGCAAGGGCTGCCCACTCAGCCCTCGATCACCTCGAACTCGTCGAAGACCACCTCGCCCGCGGCGTCCGACTCCGCGAGGTTCACCTCGCCGACCAGCGCCCAGCCGTGGTCGCCCGCCGGGTCGGCCAGCGTCTGACGCACCCGCCACAGCTCCGGCTCGACGGAGACGGTGAACAGCTGCGGTCCGCGCGCGTCCGGGCCGGTGCCGATCTCGTCGTACTCCTCGAAGTACAGCTCCATCAGGTCCGACCAGTCCTCGGCCTCGAGCCCGTCGCCCAGCTCGGCGAGCAGGTCCCAGCGCTTGCGCGCGGCCAGCGAGACCCGCTTGAACATCGCGTTGCGGATCATCACCTTGAACGCGCGGGTGTTCGCCGAGACCGGCCGCGGGATGTCCGCGCCGAACGCGATCTGCTGATCGTCGGCCTCGACGCCCGGGTTGGTCAGCTGCTCCCACTCGTCGAGCAGCGACGAGTCCACCTGACGGATCAGCTCGCCGAGCCACTCCGTGATGTCCTCGAGCTCCTCGGTCCGCGCCGAGTCCGGCACCGTCTGCCGCAGGGCCCGGTACGCGTCGGCCAGGTACCGCAGCACCAGCCCCTCGGAGCGGGTCAGGCCGTAGTGGCTCACCAGTTCGGCGAACGTCATCGACTTCTCCACCATGTCCCGGACCACGGACTTGGGGGAGAGGGCGAACTCCGAGACCCAGGGGTGCCCGCCGCGGTACATCTCGAACGCGGGGAAGAGCAGGTCCGCCAGCGGCTTCGGCCAGGTGACCTCCTCGAGCAGCTCCATCCGCTCGTCGTACTCGATGCCGTCGGCCTTCATCTGCGCGACCGCCTCGCCCCGGGCCTGGTGCTGCTGGCCCATCAGGATCTGACGCGGGTCGTCGAGCGTCGACTCGATCACCGAGACCACGTCGAGCGCGTAGGTCGGCGCCTCCACGTCCAGCAACTCGATCGCCGCCAGCGCGAAGGGCGAGAGCGGCTGGTTGAGCGCGAAGTCGCGCTGCAGGTCCACCGTCAGCCGGGCCATCGAGCCGTCCGCGTCCGGTGCGTCGAGCTGCTCGACGATGCCGGCCTGCAGCAGCCCCCGGTACAGCGCGATGGCCCGCAGGATGTGCTTGCGTTGCTGCGCGCGCGTCTCGTGGCTGTCCTCGAGCAGGTGCCGCATCGCGTCGAAACAGTTGCCGGGGCGCGCGATCACGTTGAGCAGCATCGAGTTCGACACCTGGAAGCGCGACGTCAGCTGTTCCGGCGACGCCGACACGAGCCGCTCGAAGGTCGGCTCGCCCCAGGAGACGAAGCCCTCCGGCGCCTTCTTGCGCTGGATCTTCTTCAGCTTCTTCGGGTCGTCGCCGGCCTTGGCGACCATCCGGTAGTTCTCGATGTCGTGCTCGGGTGCCTGCACGACCACGGTGCCCATGGTGTCGTACCCGGCCCGGCCGGCCCGGCCGGCGATCTGGTGGAACTCGCGGGCCCGCAGGTGGCGGGTGCGGGTGCCGTCGTACTTGGTGAGCCCGGTCAGCAGCACCGTGCGGATCGGCACGTTGATGCCGACGCCGAGGGTGTCGGTGCCGCAGATGACCTTGAGCAGCCCGTCCTGTGCCAGTTTCTCGACCAGCCGCCGGTACTTCGGCAGCATGCCCGCGTGGTGGACGCCGATACCGTGACGGACCAAGCGGGACAACGTCTTACCGAAGCCGGTGGTGAACCGGAAGGAGCCGATGGCCTCCGCGATGGCGTCCTTCTCGGCGCGGGAGCTGAAGTTCACACTGGTCAGCGCCTGCGCGCGCTCGAGCGCCGCGGCCTGGGTGAAGTGCACCACGTACACCGGCGCCTGGTTGGTGGTGGCGAGCTCCTCGATGGTCTCGCCGACGGGGGTGCGCGCGTACGAGAAGGTCAGCGGCACGGGACGTTCGGTGCCGCCGACCACGGTGGTGGGCCGACCCGTCCGGCGGGTGAGGTCCTCCTGGAAGAACGAGACGTCGCCGAGGGTCGCGGACATCAGCAGGAACTGCGCGTTCGGCAGCTCGATCAGCGGAACCTGCCAGGCCCAGCCGCGGTCCGGTTCCGAGTAGTAGTGGAACTCGTCCATCACCACCTGGCCGATGTCGGCACCGGCGCCCTGGCGTAGCGCCAGGTTCGCGACGATCTCCGCGGTCGCGCAGATGATCGGTGCCGACGAGTTCACCGCCGCGTCACCGGTCATCATGCCGACGTTCTCCGCGCCGAACACCTCGCAGAGGGCGAAGAACTTCTCGCTGACCAGCGCCTTGATCGGCGCGGTGTAGAAGGTGCGACGTCCCGCGGCGAGGGCGGCGAAGTGCGCGCCGATCGCGACCATCGACTTCCCGGACCCGGTGGGGGTGGACAGGATGACGTTGGCGCCGGAGACCACCTCGATCAGCGACTCCTCCTGCGCGGCGTAGAGGGTCAGGCCCTGGCCCGTCGCCCACTCGGAGAAGGCGTCGAAGAGGGAGTCGGCGTCGGGGCTGGCGGGGACGAGGTCGGTGAGGAGCACCGATACAGGCTATGCGGTCGCGCTCAGGTGGCGTTGCGCTCGTCCGCCCCCATGGCGCCGAGCACCGCCTCGCGGGTCGACGTCGACCCGGTGATGTGGGCCTCGCCGACGCCCGCGATCAGCGTCTGCCGCCACGCCTCGACGTCCAACTCGTGCGGCCGGGTGGACTCGATGAACTCCTCGATCACCCGCAGGAAGCGAATCGGGTCGTCGTGGAACGGGAAGTGCCCGCTGCCGGCGAAGATCTCCAGCCGCGACTCCGGCAGCGCCGAGTGCGCCAGGTACGCATGGGTGACCGGGATGACGGAGTCGACGTCGCCCCAGATGATCTGCACCGGGAGCTGCCCCGTGAGGTAACACCGGTCGAGCATCGTGACCACCTGGCCACGCCAGTCCACCACGGCGCGCAGCGTCCGCAGGAACGCCTCGCGGGCGGTGGGGTCGGGCAGGTCACTGAGGACGCGGACGAGGTCGGGCGCGTCGTGGAAGACGGCCACGGACTTGAACGGTCCCCGGTAGAGCTGGTCGGCGACCTTGCCGAGCACGCTCAGCGCGGTCGTGCAGCCGGGCACCTGCAGCAGACTCAGGGCCGCGCCCGCCACCGGCACGGACGCGAACCGCAGGGCGGGGTTGACGTCCTTGGTGACGCCGCCCGGCGCGACCACCACGAGTCGCTCGACCATCTGCGGGAACTGGTAGGCGAACTGCAGGGCGACGCCGCCGCCCAGTGAGTGCCCGATCACTGTGGCCCGCTCGATGCCCAGCACGGTGAGCAGGTCCCGCATGCCGTTGGCGTAGGCCGCGATCGAGTAGTCGGCGCGCGGCTTGTCGGAGCGGCCGTGACCGAGCAGGTCCGGGGCGATGACGGTGAAGTTCTTCGCCAGGTGCGGAATCACCTCGTTCCAGGTGGACGAGTTGTCCCCGATCCCGTGGATCAGCAGCAGCGCCGGCCCGGAACCGGCGATCCGGAATGCGCGCCGGTACCCGTGGATGGTCCGGAACACCAGGCGGGGTTCGGTATCCGGCACGGTGCGCAGGGCGCGGTCTCGGCGTGCACTCATTCTCGTCTCCTGTCGCCGGGCCGATCCGGCTGTCCCCGGTCGGCCCCCGAATACCTGGACGATCGTACGGTTAGCGCCCCCGACCCGCTCCCCGAACAGTGAAACGCGTTACATTTTCGGCTCGTCCGAGTCGGGGTTGTCGCCGAGTCCGGCCTGCTCGGCGAGGAATCGCTCGAACTCGGCGCCGAGCTCGTCGCCGCTCGGCAGGTCGCCGTCCGTGGCCAGGAGGCTGGACTGCTGCTCCTGTGCGGCCACGTAGGTGTCGTACTGGCGCTCCAGTGCGTGCACCACGGACTGGACCTCCTCGTTGCCGGTGATCTGCGCGTCGACCTGCTCGCGGACCCGCGCCGCGGCCTCGCCCAGCGCGGCCAGCGGGAGCTCCAGGTCGCCGGTCTCGCAGAGGTTCTCGAGCAGCGTCTCGGCGGCGGCCGGATAGTCGGTCTGCGCGAGGTAGTGCGGCACGTGCACCGAGTAGCCCAGCGACTCGTGGCCGTGCTGCGCCATCCGCAGTTCGAGCAGCGAGGAGGCGCTGCCGGGGATCTGCAGCTCGCCGGCCCAGCTCTGGTTCTCGCCGATCAGGTCCTTGTTGGTGGAGTGCGCGGTCACGCCGAGGGGCCGGGTGTGCGGGATCGCCATCGGGATCGCGCCGAGGCCGATGGTCCGCCGCACCCCGAGCTGCTCGGCGAGCAGCCGGACGGCGGTGGTGAACCGCTCCCACTTCAGGTCCGGCTCCAGGCCCGCAAGCAGCAGGAACGGCGTGCCGGCGGTGTCCTTGAGTGCGTAGAGGTTCAGCTGCGGCTCGTCGTAGTCGGAGAAGTGGTCCGCCTTGAACGTCATGGTGGGCCGACGCGACCGGTAGTCGATCAGCTCGTCCACCGCGAACGAGGCGACCAGTTCCGACTCGAGGCTCTCGCGCAGGTGGGTGGTCGCGATCTTCACCGCGTGCCCGGCATCGGAAAAGCCCTCGAGGCCGTGGACCAGCACCGGGCCGCGCCCGTCCCCGGGCATGACCTGAGGCGCCGGGAATTCGAGCTCATACATTCTCGACTGATCGTCCATCGTGACCCCTTCGCTTCTTCGTTCCCTATCAGTGTCCCTCACGAGGCGCCGATGTGCTCACACCCGTCTGTCGGTGGAAAGCATCCAGGCAGCGCGTTCATTCCCGGGCGAAAGGGGATTGCGCTCACAGCGAAACGGGCGGTTTCGGGTGTGGCGCGGCCGCGACGCGGGACCGGCCTGTGCGACTGGCCGGGGCCGGGGTGGCAGAGTGGTCGGTGTCGGCTCCTGACGGCGCCGGCCAACGCCCGAACCGCTGTTCACCGCGTAACCCGGTGTCTCGTACCGCGGTGCCACTGCATCCTGGAGGATCGAAGTTGACTCGCCGCATCCTGGTCGCCGGTCTCGCCGCCGCCTCCCTGGCCCTCGCCGGGTGTTCGTCGACCGTGGCGGGCGTCGCCGCGCCCGCCCCGGAGACGGGCGACTCGGCCACCATCGACGCCTCGCTCGGTTCGATGTTGTTGACGCCGAACGACTTCCCGGCCCCGTACGAGGCCATCGTGCTGCCGTCGCAGGCGGTGGCCCAGGCCGCGGCCGACCTCAGCGGCATCCCGGCCGGCGCGAAGGTGGACCCGGCGGGGTGCAAGCCGCCGAACCAGGACTACAGCGCGGACGGCACCGCGATGATCGTGGGCACCGACAACGCGAACCGGGCCACCATCTCCGTCGAGCTGGTGCGGACCGCGACCCCGCTCTCCGTTCGCGAGAAGGAGATCGGCAACTGTCTCGAGGTGACCACCACCAAGAACGGGGCCACCGCGACGGTGAAGACCGCGATCGTGCCCGCGCCTCCACTGAACGCGGACGACACGTTGGCGCTGCGGCAGACGGTGACCTCCGGCGCCGGGGCCGAGACGGTCACACAGTCGACGCTCTCGCTGATCGCGCAGGTCAGGGACGTGCGGGTGTCGGCGACGTTCATGTCGTTCGGTGCCGGGGTGCCCGACTCCGCGACCCTGGACCAGGTGTTCACCGAGGCCGTGGCGCGGGTCAACGCCGAGGCCTGACAGGGCAGGAGGCCCGGCGGCGGGCCCGTCCTGCCCAACCCGCCTGTGGATGGCTGTCCGTTCATCCACAGGGCAACTGAAAGCCCAGGTCGCGGCCCACGTCGGAGCCGGCGGCCGGTGCAGGGTTCGGGCATGGCAACCATGCACCCGAACCCGCTCCCCGAGATGCCCGGCTCGGTCCGGATCACGGACCCCGGCGACCTGATCGCGGCAATCCCGGCGATGCTCGGATTCTGTCCGGAACGCTCGCTGGTGGTGATCGGCTTCGCCGCGGTGGGCGACCGCGGCCGCTGCGCAGTGCGGGCCGTGATGCGTCACGACCTGCCCGACGGCGGGATCGACCCGCCCGATCTCGAACCCCTGTACCGGATCGCCGGGGTGTGTGGGCGCGAGGACTTCGAGTTCGCCGTGGCGGTGGTGATCGACGAGGACGACTCGGCCGGAGCCCGCCGGATGCACGCGTACCTGCTCGAGGTGTTGTGGGACTTCCTCGCCGAGCGCGGCGTCCCGTTGCGGGAGTCCTTCGAGCTGGCGGCGCTGGAGGCGGGCGCGCCGTGGTGCGGACGACGCGGCGGCGACGGCGGCGGCGGGGTGCTGCCGGATCCCGGGGCGTCCCAACTGGCCGCGACCCTCGTGTTCGAGGGCCGTGTCATCCACCCCACTCGCGAGGACCTGGCGGACGTGCTGCGCCCGGACGGCGAGGACGGTCGGCGGCGGTTGGCGCTGCTGCTCGCCCGGGCCCGTGCGGATTCGGAGCCGATCCCGCCGCCGGGTGCGGCCGCGGGATCGCCCGCCGGCGAGGTGCCCGACGAACTTGCCCGCGTGCTGCTCGAGTCGGTCCTGACCGCGATCGCCCGGGCGGAGTCGGGGGAGGAGTTCGCCGACCGTGACCTGGTGGAGATCGCGCTGGCGCTCGCGGTGCCGACGGTCCGCGACGCCCTGCTGGGGCTGGCTCTGACCGAGGAGGCCGCGGCGGCCGAGCGGATGTGGCTGCGGCTGGCACGGGCGTTGCCGCCGCCGGACTGCGCGGAGGCGGCGACGATGTTCGGGTTCAGTGCCTACGCGCGCGGGGACGGCCCGCTGGCGGGCATCGCGTTGGGGGAGGCGCTCGGCGCGCATCCGGGGCACCGGCTGGCGCGTCTGCTGGACGAGGCCATGCAGCGCGGGGTGCGGCCGGAAGCGGTGACGGACCTTGCCCGGACCGGTCTCGAGGTGGCCGACCGGCTCGGTGTGACGTTGCCGCCGGTCAGCTGAAGTTGTGGGCGATGACGGCCTCGACCAGTGCGGCGGTGGGGAAGTCGGCCATCACGATGCCGGTGCGGCCGGTGGTCCCCGCTTGCAGGTACTCCGTGGCGCGCGAATTCATCCCGGGGTGCCCGGGCGCGCCGGCGGCAATCGTGACGGGCACTGCGCCGGACGCCATCGCAACCGGGTCGGGGACGCCGGTGGCACTGAGGTGGTTGACGAACAGGGTGTCCGGTGCGCCGACATCGGCGCGCTCGAACTGGACCCGGGCCGCGTCCCATTTCTGCGGGAGGTCGGCAAGGTCGCCGAGCGTGTAGTCGTCCTGGATGTCCATGCGCGGACCGGCCCACTGGGGGCCGAAAGGCTTTGTGGCAGTGAAGTTCTGCAAGATGACAAGCTTGCCGCGGGTCTCGCCCAGGGTGGGGAGGGCGCCGTCGTACCCGGCGGAAGGGGTCCACAGGTGAGTGTCGAGCAGGTCCCGGGTGTCCGGGTTGTCGTGGATGTACCAGTCGAGGGTGTCCTCGTAGGTGCGGGTGTTCTCGGCCTCCGTGTGCTCGCTCTTCATCCGCATCAGCACCGTCTCCGTGGGGTGGGCGCGGAGGAAGTCGGTGGCCTGTCGGACCACGTCGGTGAAGTTGGCGTCGAGGTACTCGAGGCCGTGGTGAATCGGAAAGGCGTCCCGGAAGTGCCGGGTGCGGATGTCCAGGGCGCGGACCCCGGCCTCGAGCTGCACCGGCAACGAGCGGTCCTGGGTCTGCGCGAGAACCGATGCGCCCGTGGTCATGGTGTCGTGGGTGCCGGGAATCGAGAGGGTGGCGAGGCTCGCGGAGTCGGGCAGCCCGGCCATCCAGTCCGGGTCGTGGGCGGTGTCGAGTCCGCTGTCCGACCCCGCCGACAGGGTCGACGACCCGGCGGACCCGGCCGGCACGGCGACCGTGGTGGGGGCGCTGACCAGCAGGGACGCCGCGGCGAGGAAGGTGGCCGCGACGAGCGGCATCAGGGTGTGTCTGCGGGCCACTTTTCGGCCGCGGAGCTCGGGGGTCAGCACCATGGTCGGCAGCATGGCATGCAGCGCCGACCCCCGAGGTCCTTTCTGCGAACAGGTGCGCTCAGCCGCGGCGGGCCGAGTGCGAACGGTCTCCGAGCTCTTGCAGGAAAGTCCATGCATCGGAGACGATCTCGTCGAGGTCGGTTCGCTCCGGACGCCACCCGAGCTCGGCCATCGCGCGCTCGCTCGACGCCACGAGCACCGCCGGGTCGCCCGCGCGACGCGGCGCGTCCTCCGCCGCGATCGGCAGCCCGGTCACCCGACGGCATGCCGAGATCACCTCGCGGACACTGAAACCGGCGCCGCTGCCGAGGTTGTAGATGCCGTGCGTGCCGGCGCTCGCCTTCTCCAGCGCGAGCAGGTGCGCCTCAGCCAGGTCGAGGACGTGGATGTAGTCCCGGACCGCGGTGCCGTCCGGTGTCGGCCAGTCCGTGCCGAACACCGAGATCTTGTCTCGCTGCCCGAGCGCCACCTGCAGCACCAGCGGGATGAGATGTGTTTCCACAACCCGGTTTTCGCCCGCTCCGCGGTAGGCCCCCGCAACGTTGAAGTACCGCAGGCTGGTCGCGGCCAGGCCGTACGCCTGGCAGTAGGAGGTGATCGCGTGGTCGATCGCCAGCTTGGTCGCCCCGTACGGGTTGGTCGGGCGGGTCGGGTCCGACTCGGTGATCGGGGAGCGGTCGGGTTCGCCGTACGTCGCCGCGGTGGACGAGAACACCAACCGCGGCGTGCCGGAGACCCGGATCGCCTCCAGCAGCGCGAGAGTGGTGACGACGTTTCCGCGCCAGTACTTCTCGGGCTCGAGCACCGACTCGCCGACCAGGGACTGCGCCGCGAAGTGCAGCACACCGTCGAACCGCGGCCCGTCCGAACCGTCGCCGAGGACCGACGCGGCCACCTCGCCGACGTCGCCCTCGACGAACTCTGCGCCCGCGGGGACCGCGTCCGCGTTGCCGGTCGACAGGTCGTCGACCACCACCACCTCGTGACCGCGCTCGATCAGCACCGTCGCGCACACACTGCCTACGTATCCGGCTCCGCCGGTGACGAGAAGTCGCACTGGCCGCTAGACCTGCTTGACCTGGACTGCGTGTGCCATCTCCTCGGGGAGCTCGACCCCGTCGTGCCCGGGCACCGTGATCGTCACCGAGCCCGGCGTGCGCTCGACGGTGACGCGTGCGTCCGGCACCACGCCGGCCGCGCGCAGCTGCACGATCACGTCGGGATCGGACTGCACGTGCTCGGCGAGCCGGCGGACCACCACGGCGGTCGGCTTGCCCTGCGGCACGTCGGTGAGCCGGATCAGCGTCTCGACGTTGTCCACGGGACGGTCCAGCCCCAGCTGGTCCAGGCCGGGAATCGGGTTGCCGTAGGGCGATGTGGTGGGGTTGTTGAGCACCTTCACCAGGCGCCGCTCGACGTCCTCGCTCATCACGTGCTCCCAGCGGCATGCCTCGGCATGCACCTGGTCCCACTCGAGTCCGATCACGTCCACCAGCAGCCGCTCGGCCAGCCGGTGCTTGCGCATCACGGAGACCGCGAGGTCGCGTCCCCGGTCGGTCAGTTCGAGATGGCGGTCGCCGGCGACCCGCAGCAGCCCGTCGCGCTCCATGCGCGCCACCGTCTGGCTCACGGTCGGGCCACTCTGCTCGAGCCGCTCGGCAATACGCGCCCGCAGCGGAACTACGCCTTCCTCCTCGAGGTCGTAGATCGTCCGGAGGTACATCTCCGTTGTGTCGACAAGATCCTTCACGCTCACGCCCCTTCGTCTGCGCCGATTCTACCTGGCTGTGCCGCACTTTCGGTTCGGCACCGACAGTCGGGGCACCCCCGCGCCGAATACCCCACCAGGTGTGGCGCCCCCGGTCCACCCGACCCGCCGTTCGCGCCCGGTGAGGGTGCGCACGTAGCGTGGATCCATGGCCCTGAATTCCCCTCACCCTCCCGCCACGGATCGGCCGCCGACCGGCGGCGTCGTGGTGTGGAGCCCGGAGTACCTGGACTACCGGTGGAGCGCAGACCACCCGATGAACCCGACCCGGCTGGACCTCACCATGGGGCTCGCGCGCGGGCTCGGCCTGATCGAGGGCGTGGAACTGGTCCGGCCCGCGGCGGCGTTGGACGGTGACCTGATGCGGATCCACACGCCGGCCTACGTCGCCGCGGTCAAGGCTGCCGGCCACGGGACCGTGCAGGGGCTGGCCGACGCCCGGGCCGACGGCGCCGCGGCGCCACACGGGCTCGGCACCGAGGACAACCCGATCTTCCCGCGGATGCACGAGGCGAGCGCGATCCTGGCGGGCGGGTCGCTGGCGGCGGCCAAGGAGATCGCGTCCGGCCGGGCCCGCCGGGCGGTGAGCATCGGCGGCGGCATGCACCACGCGATGCCCGACTACGCCTCCGGGTTCTGCGTCTACAACGACGCGGCGATCGCCATTTCCTGGTTGCTGGAGAACGGATTCGACCGGATCGCCTACATCGACGTCGACGCCCACCACGGCGACGGCGTGCAGCACGCGTTCCTCGGCGACCCTCGGGTGCTGACGATCTCGCTCCACCAGCACCCGGCGACGTTGTGGCCCAACACCGGATGGTCGAGTGAGGTCGGGGCCGGTGCGGGCGAGGGCACCACGGTGAACCTCCCGGTGCTGCCCGGCACGGTGGACTCGGTGTGGCTGAGGGGATTTCACGCGGTGGTCCCGGCCGCGGTGGCCGCGTTCAAGCCGCAGATCGTGATCAGTCAGTGCGGCGTGGACAGCCATCGGGAGGACCCGCTGGCGGACCTGTCGCTGACCGTCGACGGCCAGCGGGCGGCCTTCCGGGCGATGCGGGACCTCGCCGACCGCTACGCCGACGGACGCTGGCTCGCCCTCGGCGGCGGCGGTTACGGGCTGATCCGGGTGGTACCGCGCGCCTGGACGCACCTGATCGCGACTGCGCTCGACCGCGACCTGGACCCGCAGACCGCGGTGCCGGGGTCCTGGCGCGACCGGGTCGCGGGCCTGGCGCCGGAGGTGGCCGCGCCCGAGACGATGAGCGACGGGAGTTCGGGGGACTACCGGCCGTGGGACGGTCCCGGCGGCACCGTCGAGACCGGGGTGGAGAGCGTCGACCGTGCGCTGGTCCGGTTGGACTCGGCCATCATCGCCACCCGGCGGGCAACGTTCCCACTGCTCGGACTCGATCCGGAGGATCCCCGTGACTGACCTGAACGACACCGCCGACGCCACGCCGGCCGCGCACGCGCAGTTCCCGCCGCACTGGGTGGTCGACGTGCTCGCGACCGACGGCGGCGCGGTGCACCTGCGCCCGATCACCCCGGACGACGCCGACCGGCTGATCGCCTTCCACGCCAAGCTTTCCGAGCGGACGCGGTACCTGCGCTACTTCGGGCCGTACCCGACCATGTCCAACCGCGACCTGGTCCGGTTCACCACCGTGGACCACCACAACCGGGTCGCCTTCGTCGCGGTCCTCGGGGACGAGATCATCGCCGTCGGCCGGTACGAGCGGTTGCTCGAGGTCGGCGACGGGAACTCCGCCGAGGTTGCCTTCGTGGTGGCCGACGCGCACCAGGGCCGCGGGCTCGGCTCGATCCTGCTCGAGCACCTGGCGGCGGCCGCCGCCGAGAACGGCCTGACCATGTTCGTCGCCGAGGTGCTGGCCGAGAACCGCAGCATGCTCAGTGTGTTCCGCGAGGCCGGTTACCAGGTGAGCCGCAGCTTCGACGGCGGTGTGCTGCGACTCGAGTTCGCCATCGACCCCACCGAGGCGCTGGTCAACGTGCGCAACGCCCGGGAGCGGTCGGCGGAGGCGCGCAGCGTCCGGAACCTGCTCAGCCCGCAGTCGGTGGCGGTGATCGGCGCGTCCACCGACGACGCGAAGGTGGGCAACGCGGTGCTGCGCAACCTCCTCGGCGCCGGCTTCTCCGGTCCGGTCTACCCGGTCAACGCGGAGCGCCGCTCCGTGCGGGGGGTGCGCGCGTACCCGTCGGTGCGGGACATTCCCGACGACGTCGACCTCGCCGTCGTCGCGGTGCCGGCCGAGGCGATCGACTCGGTGCTCGACGACTGCCTCGCCAAGGGCGTCAAGGCGCTGGTGGTGGTGTCCGCGGGATTCAGCGAGACCGGTCCCGACGGCAGTCAGTCCGAGCGGCGCCTGGTGCACGCGGCGCGCGCACACGGGATGCGACTGGTCGGACCGAACGCGCTGGGCGTCGCGAACACCAGCCCGGCGGTGCGGCTGAACGCGACCCTGGCGCCGGCGCTGCCGCCGGCCGGCCGGGTGGGCTTCTTCTGCCAGTCCGGTGCCCTCGGCATCGCGATCCTCGACGAGGCCGCGCGCCGCCGGCTCGGCCTGTCCACGTTCGTCTCCGCGGGCAACCGCGCCGACGTGTCCGGCAACGACCTGCTGCAGTACTGGGACTCCGACCCGGAGACCGAGGTGGTGCTGCTGTACCTGGAGAGCTTCGGCAACCCGCGCAAGTTCTCCCGGATCGCGCGCCGGGTGGCCCGGAACAAGCCGATCGTGGCGGTGAAGTCCGGTCGGCACGCGGTGCCGCCCGCGTTGGCCGCCACCGGGGTGGAGATCGACGACTCCATCGTGTCCGCGCTGTTCGAGCAGGCCGGCGTGGTTCAGGTCGGGTCCATCGCCCAACTCTTCGACTGCGCCGTGATCTTCGGCTACCAGCCGTTGCCGGCCGGACCCCGGCTGGCGGTGGTCGGAAACTCCACCGCGCTGGGGGTCCTGGCGGCCGACGCGGCCCGCAGCGAGGGGCTCGACGTGCGTGACCCCGTCGACCTGGGTGCCCAGGCGACCCCCGAGGAGTTCGCGGGCGCCGTGACCGCGGCGATCGCCTCCGCGGACGTGGACTCGGTGATCGCGGTGTTCGTGCCGCCGGTGGCGATGGACGCCGAGCCGTACGCGAAGGCGTTGCGTGAGGCCGCATGCGACACCAGCAAGCCGATCGTCTCGACATTCCTTGCCGCCGAGGGTATCCCGGACCTCCTGGCGGTGCGCGGGCCGGACGGAAGCCCGGTGCGCGGCTCGGTGCCGTCCTATCCCGGCCCCGAGCGGGCGGCACTCGCGTTGGCGCGGGCCTGGCGCTACGCGCAGTGGAAGACGCGGCCCGTCTCGAAGGTGGTGCGGCCGGGCGGGATCGACGCCGACCGCGCCGCCCGGCTGGTGGACACCTGGCTCGGCGACGGGGAAGGGCGCTGGCTCAGTGACTTCGAGGCGGCCGAACTGCTCGCCTGCTACGGCGTGCCGGTGATCGAGTTCGCCGCCGCGACAGGCGAGGACGAGGCGGTGGCGGCCGCCGAGGCGCTCGGCTTCCCGGTCGCCGTCAAGGCCACCGGTGAGCAGTGGCGGCACCGACCCGACCTGGGTGGCGTGCGGCTGGACCTGACCACCGCGGACTCCGTCCGCGTCGCGTACCGGGACCTGGCCGCCGCGTCGGGGGAGCCGCTGCTGCACGTGCAGAAGATGGC
The DNA here is from genome assembly GCF_056401315.1 of Rhodococcus sp. P4_F5. Classification (NCBI taxonomy): domain Bacteria; kingdom Bacillati; phylum Actinomycetota; class Actinomycetes; order Mycobacteriales; family Nocardiaceae; genus Rhodococcus; species Rhodococcus sp. P4_F5. Next base: position 38,072 of record NZ_JBFUJP010000033.1, read on the forward strand.
GACCAAGGGCATCGGCTGCGTGGTCGCGGTCCAGGACGACCCGTCGTTCGGCTCGCTGATCTCGTTCGGACTGGCCGGGGTGATCTCGGACCTGCTGGGCGACCGGGCCTACCGGGTGCTCCCGGTCACCGAGGACGAGGCCGCCGAGCTGATCGACGCGCCCAAGGCCGCGCCGCTGCTCTCCGGTTACCGCAGCGCGCCGACGGTGGACAAGGCGGCTCTGGTGGAACTGGTGCAGCGGATCTCGGCGCTCGGCGACGACCTGCCCGAGGTGCGCGAGCTGGTGTGCGAACCGGTGCTGGCCAGCGCGTCCGGGGCCGTGGTCACCGACGCGCGGGTGCGGATCGGCCCGGAGCCGAGCGGCCGGGTGGACCTGGGGCCCCGCCGGCTCCGATAGCCCGGACGCCCCCGGTCGCGGGCGGGGTCAGGCCGCGTCGGGCACCACGACGACGGTCCGGTGGCCGTGACGGACCAGGCTGCCGGACACCGAGGTGCCGAGGAGTCGTTCGACCCAGGACAGCATGCGGTGGCGGGGACTGCCGACGAGGATCATCGTTGCGTCGTTCTCCCGGGCGACGGTGCGCAGCAGGTTCGCCGGGTCGCCGCGGGCGCAGTGGTAGGTCCACCGCTGCGTGCACGCGGCCATCAGCCGCTCGGTCTCGGCCCGGGCCCGGTCGAGGTGCCCCAGGATCTGTTCGTCGAAGTCCGGCAACTCGGGGTCGACGGGGATGTCCTCGATGTCGACGACGTGCACCACGTCGAGGTGGGCGTTCAGCGACGTGGCGAGCTCGATCGCGTAGGCGAGCGCGCGGTGGCTGGGGCCGTGGTCGTCCAGCCCGACCACCAGGTGCTGGGTGACCGGGCCGTGGCCGAGCAGATGTTCGACGCGGGTGCGGTCCCGCCAGTCACGCACGGGGACCGGCGCGGCCGGGGTCGACGGGACCCCGCTGGGGCGACAGTGCCGGTGGCTGGCGGTCATTGCGCACCTCCGGTGCTCGGCGGTCCAGCACCACCATCATGCTCCGGAGACCGCCCGGGGGCACAGAGCAGAAAGCGGGCCGGCGACGTGAGGGGATCGTCGCCGGCCCGCTGGCCCTGTGCGGAGGTCAGCTCGCGTAGGAGCGCAACCGCTCGGCGCGGTCGCCCTGCCGGAGCTTGCCCATGACCTCGCGCTCGATCTGACGCACCCGCTCGCGGGAGAGGCCGAAGATCTTGCCGATCTGGTCGAGGGTGCGCGGCTGCCCGTCGTCGAGCCCGTAGCGCAGCCGGATGACCTGCTGCTCGCGCTCGTCGAGGGTGCCCAGGACGCTGCGGATGTCGCTGTGCAGCAGGCCCGCGATGACGGCGTTCTCCGCGGACGTCGCCTCGGAGTCCTCGATGAAGTCGCCGAGCGGCGCCTCCTCGTCGCTGCCGACCGGCATGTCGAGGCTGACCGGGTCACGGCTGTGGTCGAGCAGGTCCGCGATCTTCGCGACCGGGATGCCGGACTCGCTCGACAACTCGTCGTCGGTGGCCTCGCGGCCGAGCTGCTGGTGCAGTTCCCRCTTGATCCGGGCCAACTTGTTGACCTGCTCGACCAGGTGCACGGGGAGCCGGATGGTGCGGGACTGGTCGGCCATGCCGCGGGTGATGGCCTGCCGGATCCACCAGGTGGCGTAGGTCGAGAACTTGAAGCCCTTGGCGTAGTCGAACTTCTCCATCGCGCGGATCAGCCCCAGGTTGCCCTCCTGGATCAGGTCCAGCAGCGGCATGCCGCGTCCGGTGTAGCGCTTGGCGAGGGAGACCACCAGGCGCAGGTTGGCCTCGAGCAGGTGGCTTCGTGCCGACTGTCCCTGACGGACAACGGTGGCAAGGTCCCGCTTCTTGGCGGGGGTGAGTCGTTTGCGGGTGTCGAGGACGTGGGCAGCGTACAACCCCGCCTCGATGCGCTTGGCCAACTCGACCTCTTCCGCCGCGGTCAGCAGCGCGGTGCGCCCGATTCCGTTCAGGTACACCCGGACCAGGTCTGCGGCCGGGCTCTGGGCGTCCAGATCCTCGGCGGTGGGCCGCGCTCGTTCGGTGGTGGTGGGGCTCGTCATGGCCTGCCTCCTCATCGGCGTCTCTCATATGGCTCAACGCCGATTTGCCACCCAAAGTTCCCGCGAGACCTGCGTCACAATGTCTCTGACCTGGCGTTACGTGGGGGCGGTCCTGAGAACTTGCTGAGAAGGCGACGATCCGCTAGTTCGCCGGGAACCGGTCGGAGCCCACGCCGTCGGGCAGCACCAGCCCGTGCCGCACCAGGGAGTGGACGAGGGGCGCCGCGGCCGCCGCAAGGTCGGTTGCGTCCTCGCCGTGCGCGGCCGCGAGCAGCTCGACCAGTTCCTCCAACGCCAGACCGCCGGGCTGCATTCCGCCGAGCAACGCCGCCGCCAGGTCGTCCACCTCGTGCTGCCAGTTCGGGCCGTCGCCGCGGTGCACCCGCGCGACCACCTGACGCCAGCCCTCCTCGCCGGGCAGGTACACCCGCTCGAGTGCGGTCGAGTCGGCGACCAGGAACCGGTGCTCGAGCACGTCCCGATCCCGCAGCCACCGCACCCGGTCGAAGTAGCCGAAGGCCTCGTCGCCGAGCGGGTCGGTGTAGCCGTGCCGCAGGTCCTCGGCCATCACGTCGCTGACCTCGTCGGTGCGGCGCAGGTAGACGAACCCGAAACCGATGCCCTCGACGTCGCTCTCCTCGAAGTGCGTCAGCCAGGCGTCGGCCTGGGCGGCGGTGGCCGGGTCACGCGGGTCGAGTCCGGCGTCGCGCATCCAGGTGCCGACGTACAGGGCGGGATCCGCGACGTCGCGTTGCACCACCCAGGCGTCCACGCCGTGCGCGGGCAGCCACGACGCCACGCGGGAGCGCCAGTCCTCGCCGGCGACGTGCACCCACGAGGCCAGCATGGACGCGGTGCCGCCCGGCTCGAGGTGGTCGAGGGTCCGCGAGATCATCAACTCGCTGGCGCCGTCCAGGTCGAGCCCGGAGTCGCGGTAGGTGTGCTCGACGCGGGCCCGGCCGACGACGAACGGCGGGTTGGCGACGATGCGGTCGAACCGGCGTCCCGCCACCGGCTCGTACCAGGACCCGGCGAGCAGGTCGACGTCCACCTCGTTGAGCGCGAACGTCGCCGCCGAGAGGTGGAGGGCCCGCAGGTTCACGTCCGTCGCGGTCACCGACGTGCCGTAGCCGGTGGCGTGCAGCGCCTGGATGCCGCAGCCCGTGCCGATGTCGAGCACCGAGCCGGCCGGGGCCGTGGGAGTGCCGCGCAGCAGCGAGAGCGAGGCGTGCCCGACGCCGAGGACGTGGTCCGGGGCGGTCTGCCGGGGCCGGAGCGCGCCGTCGAGATCGGAGAGCACCCAGCGGTTGCCGGCGCCCAGGTCGAGGGGGCGCAGGTCGAGCGCCGCGCGGACCTCGTCGCCGTCGCGCTCGAGCAGTCCTGCCGCGACCGCGTGGTCGAGGTCGACGGGGGCCAGCGCCGCCGCGACCTCGGTGGCCGGGCAGTCGTCGCCGAGGAGGAACAGTCTGGTCAGGACGCCGAGGCCGCCGGCGTCCCGGGTGGCCCGCCGCACCGGCACCGGCTCGTTGCGTCCGAGTGCGTCGTGGGCCTGCGGGCCCAGCGCGTCGAGCAGCGCGTCGGCGGTGTACTCGGTACGGCGGAGGGCCTCGCGCAGCGGGCCGCAGAGGGAGAGCAGTTCGCGGTTCACCCGCACAGTCTCGCAGGGCCCGGGCCGGTCCCTGCCCGCGCGGACCCGAGGAGCGCTCAGCCCTCGATGGTGTGACGGTTTCCGGGCTCGATCTGTGGCGACGTCGGGGGGCGGTGGTCGTAGCGGCGCGGCTCGTCCGAGCGGCGGGGCGGACGGTCGTTGGCGATCAGCACGGCGATCCACGGCAGGGGGATCGAGGCGCCGATGATCAGCAGGCTGATCCAGCCGTTGTGCCACTCGCCGTAGGCGATCGCGGCGAGTACCAGCGCGGGGATGCGGAAGGCCATCAGGATCGTGTACTTGCGCACCCGGGCGTGCTGCTGGTCCTGGAAGGACTGGGCCGCGTCGGTGATGAGGACCGGATTGCGGGCCGCGTCGTCGCCGCCGTCGCCGTTGTCGGTGGGCCGGAAGAATCCCGAACTGGCTGCCATTACTCCAGCCTCCCACTCCGGCGGCCCCGATGCACTACCGGGTCTCGCCGACCAGGGGGCGAATGCGTCATCATGGTGGGGTGAGCACCCAGACCAAGGAACGTCCCGACACCACCACCGACGAGTCGACCGACGACGACGCGCCCAAGTTCTTCCACTACGTGAAGAAGAACAAGATCGCGGAGAGCGCGGTCATGGGCACCCATGTCGTCGCGCTGTGCGGCGAGGTGTTTCCCGTGACCAAGTCCGCGAAGCCGGGTTCACCGGTGTGCCCGGCCTGCAAGGAGATCTACGAGGGGTTGCGCGCGGGCGACTGAGCCGACTGCGCCGCCACCGCGGCCGGAGGCGGCGGTGGCACCGGGTCTTCCGGTTCGGCGGCCGCCGAACCGGTCCCGGTGGTGCGGTCGGTCCCGGTGGTACGGATCGGGCCGGTCGCCAGCCGCCAGGTGAGGTTGGTCACCGCGCCGGTGACCGCGCCCGTGGAGGTGCCGGGCGGCGCGCTCGCGGCCGCGGCCGCCTGGGCGGCCAACCATTCGCGCATCTGCTCGATCCGGGTGGCGCGGGCGGGCCAGAACTCCTGGATGGTGGCGTTGAACTGTGCGCCGAGCACGACGGCGAACCCCAGGAAGAACGTGAACAGCAGGAAGGCGATCGGCGCGGCCAACGCGCCGTAGGTGTAGCCGGTGCCGGTGATCCAGGTCAGGTACCGGCGCAGCAACGCGCTCGCCGCCATGAAGAACACCCCGGCCAGCAGCGACCCGCCGAGCAGTCGGTGCCAGGGCAGGGACTTGGGCAGCGCGACCTTGTAGAGCGTGGTCAGGCCGGCGATCAGCAGCAGGCCCACCGCCGGGTAGTAGAAGGTGTCGATGGTCTGCGAGCCGACCTCGTACCAGGCCTCGGGCAGTGCCTGGCCGATGAGCGTCGGCCCCAGCGCCACCAACGGCAGCACGAACATCGACACGATGAGAAACATCACGTAGAGCAGCAGCGCGAAGATCCGCTGCCACACCGGGTTGCGGGCGTCCTTCTGCCCGTGCGCCTCCACGATCGAGTCGACGAACGTGGAGATCGCCGACGAGCCCGCCCACAGCGACAGCAGGAAGCCGGCCGAGACCACCTCGGGCCGCCCGCGGCCGAGGACATCGGTGACGGTCGGCCGGATGATCTGGTCGACCACGTTCTCGCTGAACGCGGTGTGGCTGAAGGTGATGATCTTGGACTCGATGATGTCGACGGTGTCCGGGCCGAACCAGCCCCCGACGTAGCCGAGGGTGCCCAGCAGGCCCAGGAGCAGCGGCGGAAGGGACAGCGTCTGCCAGAACGCGGCGGTCGCGGCCTTGCCGAAGATCGAGTCCCCCCACGCCTTGACGGCGGTACGGGCGACGACCATCCACATCAGGCGCAGTGCGCTGCCCTCGGGCGACTCCGTCGCCGCGGGTGCGCCGACCCGCGCGGCCGGCGGTGTGCCGGCGCGCTCTCCCGGGATCGGTTCACTCATGGTGAGTCCAGCATTCCTGACTGCCGGTCGGGGCCGCCGATTGCGGTGGCCGTGTCGGGAAAATTCTGCCACCGCGACACGCGGCGGACCCGCGGGCGGCGTGTCGGGGATGCGGAGAAGGTCGGTCGTCAGGGTTAGGCTCCATCGCGACCGACAGCAGACCAGAAGGAGCGAAAGCGACAGTGCTCACGGGTAACGCCGAATCTCCGCCACCCGCACCCGTCGCCACCCTTCGAGCGTGGCAGCGCCGTGCCCTCACGAAGTACCTGGCGACCAAACCTCGCGACTTCCTCGCCGTAGCCACCCCCGGCGCGGGCAAGACCACCTTCGCGCTCCGCGTGGCGGCCGAACTGCTCGGCGACCGCACAGTGGACGAGGTCACGGTGGTCGCGCCGACCGAGCACCTCAAGCACCAGTGGGCCGAGTCGGCGGCGCGCATGGGCATCGCACTGGACTCGAACTTCTCCAACTCGACCGGGCAGACGTCGTCGGACTACCACGGTGTTGTGGTGACCTATGCGCAGGTGGCCTCGCACCCCACCCGGCACCGGGTCCGCACCGAGAACCGCCGCACCCTGGTGATCCTCGACGAGATCCACCACGGCGGCGACGCCAAGAGCTGGGGTGAGGCGATCCGGGAGGCCTACGACCCGGCGACCCGGCGGCTCGCTCTCACCGGTACCCCGTTCCGCAGCGACGACAGCGCCATCCCGTTCATCCAGTACGAGCCGGACCGGGAGGGGCTGCTGCGGTCCAAGGCGGACCACGCCTACGGATACTCCGACGCGCTCGCCGACGGCGTCGTGCGGCCCGTCGTGTTCCTGGCGTACTCGGGCGAGGCGCGCTGGCGCACCAGCGCGGGCGAGGAGTTCACCGCCCGGCTCGGCGAGCCGCTCAACGCCGAGCAGACCGCACGGGCCTGGCGTACCGCGCTGGACCCGACCGGCGACTGGATCCCGGCGGTGCTGACCGCGGCCAACACCCGGCTCGGACAGCTGCGGGCCGGCGGCATACCGGACGCGGGCGGCCTCGTGATCGCGACCGACCAGACCGTGGCCCGGGCCTACGCGAAGATCCTCGAGACCATCACCGGGACGACGCCGACCCTGGTGCTCTCCGACGACCCGACGGCGTCCAAGCGCATCGCCGAGTTCAGTGCCAGCACCGATGCCTGGATGGTCGCGGTGCGGATGGTGTCCGAGGGCGTCGACGTGCCCCGCCTCGCGGTCGGTGTGTACGCCACCAGCGCCTCGACGCCGCTGTACTTCGCCCAGGCCATCGGCCGATTCGTGCGGATGCGCCGCAAGGGCGAGACGGCGAGCGTCTTCGTCCCCTCGGTGCCGGTCCTGCTCGACCTGGCCAGCCAGCTCGAGGTGCAGCGCGACCACGTGCTCGGCAAGCCGCACCGCGAGAAGGACGGCCTCGAGGACGAGCTGCTCGCCGACGCCAACAAGCAGAAGGACGAGCCGGGCGAGGAGGAGAAGGCGTTCACCTCGCTCGGCGCCGACGCCGAACTGGACCAGGTGATCTACGACGGCTCCTCGTTCGGGACGGCCACCTTCGCGGGCAGCGACGAGGAGGCCGACTACCTCGGCCTGCCCGGCCTGCTCGACGCCGACCAGATGCGGGCGCTGCTGCGCGAACGCCAGGCCAGTCAGCTCGACAAGGTCGCCGCCCGCCAGGCCGCGCCCGCCGTCGCCGCGCCGACCGCGGTCGCGGACCGGGTGGCCTCGGCGGGGAAGCTGGCCGAGCTCCGCAAGGAACTCAACGGGCTGGTCGCCATGCAGCACCACCGCACCGGCAAGCCGCACGGCTGGATCCACGGGGAGCTGCGCCGGGTCTGCGGCGGCCCGCCGACCGCGATCGCGACCGTCGAGCAGCTGACCGAGCGGATCGCCACGCTGCGTAAGTGGTAGCGGCGCCGCGCTGGGTAAGTGGCAGCGGCGGCGGGGAGACACACAGCAGAGAGCCCGCACCGATTCGGTGCGGGCTCTCTGTGTCGTGCTTGTCGTATGGGGCCCTCGTGGGCGCCCGGTGGCGCTGACGGCCTAGATCGCTGCCTCGTCGAGGACGCCGCTGACGATCGTGGCGTTCATCGAGCGAAGTCGATCTTCGTGCTCGTTGGCGTGGTGCTGGCAGAAGAGAAGCTCACCACCAGAGGACAACACCGCGCGGACGCGGGCTCCTGCACCGCACCGGTCGCACCGGTCGGCTGCGGTCAACGGGGGGCTGGTCAGTGTTCCGGGCATGACTCCTCCGTACTGGCTTCCGGTCCTAGCCGGCCGCCTGGGGCCTGGTCCGCCGCGTCGGGTTGGCGCGGTGGATCCACTCTGTCAGACGTTTGGCCTGCCGTCGTTGTTCCCGGCAGCGTTTCTTTGTGGTTTCTCTAACAGGGAACACGCGGCCGCGGTGACGCAGGTCATACCGCGCTCGGCGATAGCCTTCGCGGGTGACGGATCGGACGGACACCCTGGTACACATCTGCACGGTCGAGCAGTGGCGGCAGGCCCAGCTGGCGGGGGAGCGGGTCCCCGAGACCTACGCCGCGGACGGGTTCGTGCACCTGTCCACCACCGCGCAGGTGCACCTGCCCGCGAACCGGTTGTTCGCCGGCCGCACCGACCTGGTCCTGCTCCACCTGGACCCGGACCGGTTCGGCGCCGATGTCCGCTGGGAACCGGGGGTGCCCGGGGACCCGGACGCCATGCTGTTCCCGCACCTGTACGGGCCCCTCCCGGTGGCCGCGGTGACCGAGGTGCGCGAGTACCTGCCCGGCGCCGACGGGGCATTCGGACCGCCGGCGTAGCGCCTGCGCACGACGTCGCCGGGCGTCGCGGGCGGCGCCGGCGGGCGGCCGGGGAGGTTCCCTCCCCTCGGGTGGCGGCACACGGTTACCGTGGTGGCATGAACGTGGAAGTGACCCCTCTTCCCGGTATCGGTATCCGCAAGGACTTCGAGACCACCACCGGGCGGCGCATCGGTGTCGTCAGTCATCGCGACGGCGGGACCGACCTCATCATCTCGAAGCGGGACGACCCCGACGCGTGCATGGCGTCGATCCCGCTGAGCAGTGACGAGGCGGGGGTGCTGGCGAATCTGCTGGGCGCCCCGCAGCTGGTCGCGCAGCTGCGCGAGGAGCACCGGGAGCTGGCCGGCATCAACACCCGGCAGCTGCCGATCGTCGACGACTCCCCGTTCGACGGCCGGACGCTGGGCGAGACGGCACTGCGGACCCGGACCGGGGTGTCCGTGGTCGCGGTGATGCGCGCCGGGCACGCGTACCCGTCGCCGACCCCGGACTTCAACCTCACCGCGGGCGACCTGCTGGTGGCAGTCGGCACCGCCGACGGCCTCGACAGTGCGACGAAGATCCTGCATCACGGATGAGGTCGGTCTTCCGCACCGGTAGTCCCGCGCGGGGTGGACGGTGACCAGCACCGCGCTGGCCCTGATCCAACTCGGCGCGGTGTTCTTCGCCCTGGGTGTGCTCGGCCGGCTGGCCGGCCGGATCGGGCTCTCGCCGATTCCGCTGTACCTGGTCGGCGGGCTCTGCTTCGGGGAGGGCGGCTTCCTCGAACTCGGTGACATCGGCTCGTTCTCCCACCTGGCCAGCGAGATCGGCGTGGTGTTGTTGCTGTTGCTGCTCGGCCTCGAGTACACGGCATCGGAGCTGATGACCGGGCTGCGCAAGTCCTGGATGGGCGGCGTCCTGGACCTGGTGCTGAATGCGACACCCGGAGCGCTGGTCGCGTTGATGCTCGGCTGGGGTCCCGTCGGGGCCATGGTGATGGCGGGCGTCACCTACATCTCGTCGTCGGGGATCGTGGCCAAGGTGCTCGGGGACCTGGGCCGCCTCGGCAACAGGGAGACGCCGGTGGTGCTGTCCATCCTGGTGTTCGAGGACCTGGCGATGGCCGTCTACCTCCCCATCCTCACCGCCCTGCTGGCCGGGGTGAGCCTGCTCGGCGGCCTCAAGGCGGTGGGCATCTCGCTGTGCGTGGTCACCCTGGTGCTCGTCATCGCGCTCAAGTACGGCCACGTCGTGTCCGCGATCGTCGACAGCAAGGACAAGGAGGTCTTCCTCCTCAAGCTGCTCGGCGCGGCGTTGCTGGTCGCGGGCCTCGCGTCGGCGATGCAGGTGTCGGCGGCGGTCGGGGCGTTCCTGCTCGGCATCGCGATCTCGGGGTCGACCGCACGCAACGCCACCAAGGTGCTCGAGCCGCTGCGGGACCTGTTCGCGGCGATGTTCTTCGTCGTGTTCGGCCTGAACACCGATCCCGGCACCATCCCGCCCGTGCTGGGGTGGGCGGTGGTGCTGGCGGTGGTCACCACCCTCACCAAGGTGGTGACGGGGGTGTGGGCCGCGCGGCGGCAGGGGATCGCCAGGATGGGCCAGGCCCGGGCCGGCGCCGCGCTGGTGGCCCGCGGGGAATTCTCGATCGTCATCGCCGGGCTCGCGGTCTCCGCCGGCGCGGTCGAGGGGGAGTTGGCGGCCCTCGCGACCGCCTACGTGCTGCTGATGGCCGTGCTCGGTCCCGTGGCCGCCCGGGTGGTCGAACCGACGGCCCGCGCGGTGCTGCGCCTGGTGCCGGGCTCGACGGGCGGTCCCGGCGTCACGCCGGTGCCCGCCGGCGACTGAGCCCGCACCCGCGTCTGCCGGACACACGAATGCCCCGTCACCTTCGCGGTGACGGGGCATTCGTGTGTCCGGACGGGGCCGACTAGTCCAGGTAGTCCCGGAGCACCTGCGACCGCGACGGGTGGCGCAGCTTCGACATCGTCTTCGACTCGATCTGACGGATCCGCTCACGCGTGACGCCGTAGACCTGACCGATTTCGTCTAAAGTGCGCGGCTGGCCGTCGGTGAGACCGAAGCGCAGGCGCACGACGCCGGCCTCGCGCTCGGAGAGCGTCTCGAGCACCGATGCCAGCTGGTCCTGCAGCAGGGTGAACGAGACCGCGTCCACCGCGACCACGGCCTCGGAGTCCTCGATGAAGTCGCCGAGCTGGCTGTCGCCCTCGTCGCCGATCGTCTGGTCGAGCGAGATGGGCTCACGCGCGTACTGCTGGATCTCCAGCACCTTCTCGGGCGTGATGTCCATTTCCTTGGCGAGCTCCTCGGGCGTGGGCTCGCGGCCCAGGTCCTGGAGCAGCTCACGCTGGATGCGGCCGAGCTTGTTGATGACCTCGACCATGTGCACCGGGATACGGATGGTGCGGGCCTGGTCGGCCATCGCGCGGGTGATCGCCTGGCGAATCCACCACGTGGCGTACGTGGAGAACTTGTAACCCTTGGTGTAGTCGAACTTCTCGACCGCGCGGATCAGGCCGAGGTTGCCTTCCTGGATCAGGTCCAGGAACGCCATGCCGCGACCGGTGTAGCGCTTGGCCAGCGAGACGACGAGGCGAAGGTTCGCCTCGAGCAGGTGGTTCTTGGCGCGGTTGCCGTCGCGGGTGATCCAGTTCAGGTTGCGACGATCGGTGGGGGTCGGCTTCTCGCCGGCCTCCGCCATCTTGCCCATCTTGTGCGTCGCGAACAGACCGGCCTCGATGCGCTTGGCGAGCTCGACCTCCTCCTCGGCGTTGAGGAGGGCGACCTTGCCGATCTGCTTGAGGTACGCGCGGACCGAGTCGGCCGACGCGGTGAGCTCGGCGTCCTTGCGCGCCTGGCGCAGTGCCTCGGACTCTTCCTCGTCCCAGACGAAGTCTCCGGAGGCCTTGTCCTTCTCGGTCGGCTCGGCGGTCTCTTCCTCGTCCTCCTCGACGGCGACGACCTCGACCACCTCGTCGGTGAGGTCGCCCTCGGGGACCTCGAGGTCGGCCATGTCGATGTTGTCCTCGTGGCCCTCGGGGTCACCCTTCGCGGCGGCCTTCTTGGCGGGGGCCTTCTTCGCGGCCGTCTTCTTGGCGGGGGCCTTCTTCGCGGCGGCCTTCTTGGCGGGGGCCTTCTTGGCTGGCGCCTTCTTCGCGGGGGCCTTCTTCGCTGCAGCCTTCTTCGCAGGTGCGGTGCCCGTGGCCGCCTCGGCGGACGCCGATTCGGTGCTCGGTTCGGCGGTCTGACTTGTATCGGTGGCGGCCACGTACGCCCTTTCGTGACGGTGTCGTGCGGCGTCACGCCAGAGTGATTTTCCGGCGGAGAGGTCAGTTGAGTTTCGCCGGCATCGAGCCGGGCCCCACCATTGTAACTATCGATTCGGGCGTTGATGTCCAGATGCTGGTCGACGCGGTGATCGGGGCGTGTGCTCCGGGGTCGAGACGCTGCGCCGCGGGGGTCGAGAGGCCGCGCCGCAGGGTCGGGAGGCCGGCGCGGCGCAGCCCGGTCAGCGGGCCGGGGTGGACTGGGCGGCGAGCGCGGCGCCCACGATGCCGGCGGTGTTGCGCAGCGTGGCGGCCACCACCGGGGTCCGGTTCGTCAGGTGCGGAATCCACTTCTCGCCCTTGCGGCTGATGCCGCCACCTGCGATGAACAGGTCCGGCCACAGCAGGTCCTCGAACCGGGTCAGCACCCGCGTGACCTCCTTCGACCAGTCCTTGTAGGACAGGTCCTGCTGCTCCTTGACCGAGGACGCGGCCCGGTGCTCGGCCTCCTTGCCGTCCACCTCCATGTGTCCGAGCTCGGTGTTCGGCAGCAGGACGCCGTGGTGCAGGATCGCCGAGCCGATGCCGGTGCCGAAGGTCAGCAGCACGACGACGCCGTCGACGTCCTTGCCGGCGCCGTAGCGGTCCTCCGCGATGCCCGCCGCGTCGGCGTCGTTGAGGACAGTCACGGGGCGACCGCCGAGTGCCGCTGAGAACAGGGCCCGTGCGTCGGTGCCGATCCAGGACTTGTCGATGTTCGCCGCGGTCCGTGCGACGCCGTCGGTGACCACCGAGGGCAGCGTGAGCCCGACCTCACCGTCCCAGCCGGCCTGCGTGACGATCTCGCGGACGGTGGCGGCGATGGCGTCGGGGGTGGCGGGTTGCGGCGTCTCGATCTTGATCCGGTCACCGATCAACTCGCCGGTCTCGAGGTCGACCAGACCCCCCTTGACGCCGCTGCCGCCGACGTCGACGCCGAACCCGCGTCGCCCCGAGACGTCGCCCGCCGAGGCCGCCGCGACGGCGGGGGACAGGTCGTTCACCGATTCAGCCATGGGGGCCACCATAGTGGCCGCACCCTGCGGCCGGCACGGCCAGGGAAGAACTCGCGCGGCCGGATCGAGGTGAGGCACCATGGGGCGTGCCACTTTTCGAGAACCATCCCGCTGTCCGAGCTCTCCCGGCGCCCGACCTGTCGGCCGGTTCCGACGACCCGGAGGTGTTGCGCGGCGTGGCGGTCCGGATCGCCGTCGAGGCCGCCCAGCACGTGCGGGTCCGCCGTCCCGAGGTATTCGGCGCGGTCGGCGGAGGCGCCGCCGAGACCGACGAGGCGGTGGCGACGAAGTCCACACCGACCGACCCGGTCACCGTCGTCGACACCGAGACGGAGGAGCTCATCCGCGCTCTGCTGGCCCGATGGCGCCCGGCGGACGCGATCCTCGGCGAGGAGGGCGGGGGAGCCGCGGGCCGGGTCGACGGGGTGCAGTGGATCGTCGACCCCATCGACGGCACCGTGAACTTCCTCTACGGGATCCCGGCTTTCGCGGTGTCGGTCGCGGCGCAGGTCGACGGCGTCTCGGTGGCCGGCGCCGTGGTCGACGTCGCGGCGGGCGCGGTCTACTCCGCCGCCCGGGGTGGCGGTGCCAGCCTGCACGAGGCGTCCGGCGAGGCGCACGCGCTGCGCTGCAACCCGGTCACCGACGTGTCAATGGCGTTGCTGGCCACCGGGTTCGGGTACGCGCGGAGCCGTCGCGTCCGGCAGGGCGAGTTGATCGCGTCGGTGCTGCCGCGGGTGCGTGACATCCGCCGGATCGGGTCCGCGGCGCTGGACCTGTGCATGGTCGCGACCGGCCGGGTGGACGCGCACTTCGAGCACGGCCTGAGCCCCTGGGACTGGGCGGCGGGCGCGCTGATCGCGTCGGAGGCGGGAGCGGAGGTGCGACTGCCCGCGCCGGACTCGACCAGCGACGACGGGCTGGTGACGGTCGCCGCCGCGCCCGGCATCGCGGCCGAGTTGAACGCGATGTTCGACGAGCTGGGGGTGTTCGCGCCGATCCCGGCGTGAGGTTCGCCGGGCCGACGCGGCCCGGGGCGGCTCAGCAGCGCGTGGTGCGGGCGGCCTTGAGCAGGTCGATGTCCACCGGCGCCGTGGCGCTTCCGCCGGGCGCGGGGTTCTTCAGCGAGGCGAGCACCTCCTCGGCGTCGGTGTTCGGCTGCAGTTCCCGGAAGTAGGTTCCCAGTGCCAGGTCCACGCTGTCGTCCGCGCGCTCGTCCTGGATGAGCTCGGCACAGGGCTCGATCAGCCACAGCGTGCTGGCCGCCGCCATTCCGTTCGGGCCGAACCGGATCTGGCCCTGGCACTGCATGTTCTGGTCGACGTAGACGGGGTCGTTGCCGACCTGCACGTCGGGGGCGCTGGCGAATCCGTAGTCGCTCAGCTGCGAGGCGACGTGGGCGGCCTGACCGCGCTCGCCGTTCGCGTTGAACACCCGGACCCGGGTCGCCGACAGCGCGGCCGGTTCGACGTCGAGCATGGTGTCGGGATTGACCTTCGCGCCGAGTGGCTGCGGGGCGGGCGCGTCCGGGTCCAGCGTCGCGGGTGTCTGCGGCAGGTTGCAGGTGACCGTGGCGGAGAGCACCTCGTCCTTGGTGAGGATCCGGAACCACAGGACGGAGCCGAGCACCGCGAGAACGCCGAGCAGGGCGACGACGGGCAGGGCGCGACGGCGTCGGAACGGCCGGCCGTTCTCGTCGCTGCTGTGCCCATCGGCGATCAGTGAAACCACGATTCGTCCTGACCTCTCGGTGTTCGGGTGCCGGTTACCGCGGGCGGCGACCGACTCGCTGGGTGCAACTCGCTGGATGGTGCTCGGGAACGAGTCCCAGCGCAAAGCTCGACCCACTGTAGAGAAGGACAGCTTAGAGAGCCGTGAGCCTGGCGTCCGGCGCGGGTCGGCGCGTCGCGGCGGCCGGCGGTGAGGGCCGTCACGATGCCCGGAATGTCTCGCTTCCCGTCGGCGTTTATCTCGATTGTCGGACGGTTTTCGGGCCTCGACGAATAGGACTGCGACATTTGCGCCGAGTTCGGCTATTGTCTGGCGGCCCCATGCTGACAGAACGTGGGTGTCGATAGTTGGGAGTCGACTGTGAATGTGGCACAAGTCATATTTGCTGACGTTAACTTCTGGGCACCATTTCGAGAACCAACGCGTTATGCAGCCACGTGTCCCACGGGACGCGGTGAACGGGATCGAATCATCAGAGAGGACGAGGGGAAGACGAGATGGCAACCGACTACGACGCACCGAGGCGTTCGGAATCCGACGAGGTATCGGAGGATTCACTCGAGGAGTTGAAGGCTCGGCGCAACGAGGCACAGTCCGCGGTGGTCGACGTCGACGAGTCGGATACGGCGGAGTCCTTCGAGCTGCCCGGCGCGGATCTGTCCGGCGAAGAACTGTCCGTCCGGGTCGTACCGAAGCAGGCCGACGAGTTCACCTGCTCGAGCTGCTTCCTGGTGCACCACCGGAGCAGGCTCGCCAGCGACGCCGACGGCGTGCTGATCTGCATGGACTGCGCCGCCTGACGACGATGCAGACGTGCCGCGGCGCGAGTGGCGCCGTGTGCAGTGGCCGGACCGTGACCGGTCCGGCCGTGGCGTAGCGCGGCCGCATCCAGCCCAGATGCGACGCGCGTGCCCCGAACCACGAGAGCGGTGGGCCGCCGCGGGGCGCGGTCAGCGGCCGCCGAGTTCCGCCGCGAGCTTCTCCGGGTGACGCGTGCTGACCAGCCAGTACGGCGTCGGATCCTCCGGGTCGTCGAGCACGATCAGCACCATCGGCTTGACCCAGGTGCGGTGCTGGACGAAGGCGGTCGGGTCGAGCTGACGCCCCAGGGCCGCGGACTTCGCGGTGCCGGGAACCACCGCGACCCGGGAGATGACGTCGAGCGGCAGCCTGGCGCGGCCGACGCGGAGTTCACCCGGGCTGCCGGGCGCCCCGTCGACGACCTCGACGCGGAGGCGGCTGAGCCACAACAGTCCCCACACCGGGAAGGGGAACAGCAGCACGTAGGGCAGCCAGGCGAACAGTCCGGGCGCGCCCATGTGGATCTCGGCGGCCAGGAGGCCGGCCACCCCGAGGCCGGCGAGCCACCACCAGATCGGAACCCACAGGCGTTCGGAGTACCGCGGCGCGGTGGCCGGGTCGTGGGAGGCGGCAGGGGCATGTTGCGGGTTCTCGGGCACGCATCCAGAGTAGTCTCGGTGCACGTGAACGATCTTCCTGCCATCGCCCTGCTGCGCCTCGATCCCCAGATGCCGGTCCCGACACGGGCGCACGAGGGGGACGCCGGCGTCGACCTGTGTTCGACCGTCGATGTGACCATCGAGCCAGGCGAACGCGTGCTGGTCGGCACCGGCATCGCCATTGCGCTGCCGGTCGGCACGGTCGGGCTGATCCATCCCCGTTCCGGCCTGGCCGCAAAGTCCGGATTGTCGGTGGTCAACACGCCCGGCACGGTCGACGCCGGCTACCGCGGGGAGATCAAGGTCTGCCTGATCAACCACGACACTCGCACCGCGGTCGAGATCCGGCGCGGCGACCGCATCGCTCAGCTGCTGGTCCAGCGCGTCGAGCTGGTCACCTTCGTCGAGGTCGACTCGCTCGACGAGACCAGTCGGGGTGAGGCAGGTCACGGCTCCACCGGCGGTCATGCGATCCTGCATGCGGTGTCGGCACTGCCCCAGGAAGAGGCGCATTGATGTTCGGACGTAAGAAGAAGGACGCTGCGCAGGACGCGGCAGCGGACCGTTTCGCGGACCTGCGCGACGATGCCGCGGCGGAGGTCGACGTGGACGCGCCGACGGGTGTCGAGGACCGCGGTCCCTACGACCTGGCGGACCTCGACGGTGCGGAGCCGACCGAGGGCGAGAACGGCCCTCGGCTCGACCTCGGGTCGGTGCTGGTGCCGATGCCCGAGGGCGGCCAGATCCAGGTGGAGATGGCGCCGGACGGCACGCCCCAGGCCGTCCACCTGGTGAGCGTGCTGGGTCGGATCACGGTGGCGGCGTACGCCGCGCCGAAGTCCGCCGGTCAGTGGCGCGAGGTCGCCGCGGACCTGGCCGACTCGCTGCGCAACGACAACGCCGCGGTCAGCGTGGAGTCCGGTCCCTGGGGACGTGAGCTGCACGCCGTCACCCCCGGTGCGGACCTGCGCTTCATCGGCGTGGACGGGTACCGGTGGATGATCCGGTGCGTCGTGGCCGGTCCGGCCGGGTCCGTGGGCCTGGACTCGCCGCTCGCCGCGTCGGCGCGGGAGGTGCTGCGCGACACCGTCGTCCAGCGCGGCGACGAGCCGCACCCGGTGCGCACCCCGTTGCCCGTGGTGCTGCCGCAGATGCTCGCGGAGCAGTTGATCGCGGCGCAGCAGCAGCAGTTGCAGGCCCAGCAGGAGCAGGAGCTCGCGCAGCAGCAACAACAGCAGGTCCAGCAGCAACAGCAGCCGCCGATGCCCGAGCAGGCCGCCGTGCTGCCCGAGGAACCGGCCGTCCAGCCGCCCGAACAGCGTCCGGGCGGCGGGGGATCGGCCATGCAGCAGCTCGGCCACTAGGCGCCGAGTCAGCAGGTAGGGGGCGGGGGCCTCAGCCCACGGGCCGCCGGGACAKGGCGTCGCTCAGGGCGGTCAGGCAGGCCCGTCCCAGCACCCCGGCATCGGCGCCGATCGCGTCCAGGGTGGTCGTCGCGACGGCGGCGACGGGCAGCGCCGCCGCCCACTCCGCGGCCACCTCGTGCGGGTGAACCGGGTCGTCGGTCGCCGCACAGATGCCGACGGGAACCGTCATCCGTGCCATCTCCGCCTCGGTCAGCCCCCGGTAGCCGGACGCCTCGTCCAGCGCCGACGGCAGGTGCGGCCACTGCGAGCGCCAGGACCGCTCGAGTTCACCGCCCAGCCAGGCCGGGCTGGTCTCGATCATCGCCGAGGTGACGGCGTCGAGGCCTTCGGCCCGGAGTCGGCCGGCCGTGTAGGCGGCGCTCATGGCCGCGGGTGCGCCTTCCGGGGACCCGGTCCAGGCCGGCAGCGCCGCCAGCACGCCCGCCGCGCGGGACGGGTGTTCGGCGGCCCAGGCGAGGGCCACGGCGGCGCCGATGGAGACGCCGCCGGCGAGGATCGAGCCGTGCTCCGCGGCCGCCTCGTCGAGGGCGTCGAGGTAGCTGCCGACCACCCGCCGCGGATTCGGTTCGACCGCGATCACTCGCACTCCCACCTGCGACAACGCGTCGGTGAACGCTCTCGTGGCGAAGGCGGCGTCGGATCCGGTCCCGGGCAGGACCACCGCGACGGGCGGCAACTTCTGATGTGGCATACGTCGATACTGCCTCGTGCGTGAGGCGGGTCACTCGGGCGGTGTGGGTTGACATCTGCGATCGGGGCTACAGTTGCGGATACACAGCCCTTTCACGCGGAGCGACCGTCGCCCCGCACATGCTCCAGGAGCGCGTTATGGCACTCGCGGCCACCGGCTACTTCCGTCGGCTCACCCATCGACTCACCGAGGACATCGATCAGCTCGATGCCGAGGAGATGATGGCCGAGTCGGCACATGCGTCGGGCGCTCAGCGCGCCCGTGACTGTGCTTGTGGTGAAGAGGTCACCATGTACGGGCGGCTGCGCGCGGTCGCGGCCTGTCCCAAGGCGTCGGCTGCCAGCGTGGAGGCCGAGTTCTTCGACGGCACCGACGCTGTGACCCTGGTGTGGTTCGGCCGCCGCCGCATCGCGGGCATCGAATCGGGGAAGAAGATCCTGGTCCGAGGGCGCCTCGGCGACCGCAACGGGCTGAAGGTCATCTACAACCCCTACTACGAGCTGCAAGGCGACTCGTAACCCAGTCGCCCGTCTGTGGCACCCTCGTGTGGTGGCAGACGCGCAGCGGGATCAGCAGACCATCCTCGAGCAACTCGGCGGGATCAGCGGGTTGGTCTACTCGACCCTGCCCATCCTGCTGTTCGTGCCGGTCAACAGCATCTGGGGGCTGACCGCCGCGATCTGGGCCGCGCTCGGCGCGGCGGCTGTGGTCCTCGTGTGGCGCCTGGCGGTCAAGGGGACCGTCCAGCCGGCGATCTCCGGCTTCATCGGTGTCGGTGTGTGCGCGTTCATCGCGCACCGGACCGGTGACGCCAAGGGCTACTTCCTGTTCGGGATCTACACCAGCCTGCTGTACGCCGGGGTGTTCCTGGTGTCGATCCTCGCGCGCTGGCCCCTGGTCGGCGTGCTGTGGGGCTTCCTCAACGGCCACGGCAACAGCTGGCGACGCGCCCGACCGGCGGTGCGGGCCTACGACATCGCGACCGCGGCGTGGGCGCTGGTCTTCGGCGCCCGGTACCTGGTCCAGTCGCAGCTCTACGACACCGACCACACCGGCTGGCTGGCCTTCTCCCGGATCGCGATGGGCTGGCCGTTGACGGCCCTGGTCATGGTCGTCACGGTGTGGGCGGTCCGGCGGGCCGACCGGGTGGTGGACGCGGCCGGCCTCGATGCCGACGACGCGGCGAGTGCCGACACGGCAGTTGCGGAGGCCGAAAGTGATGTCTCCGACGTCGACGGGACCGAGACCGGGAATTCCCGCGACCGGTAGACGGACATCACAATTGCGTGTCGTCGTGAATTGAAAATCGGAGGTCCCGGTATATCGCCGGCAATTTCTGCTACACGTGCCAATCGGTCCGCCGATTAATGAAACAAACGTCCATTTCCATTCGCCCGGTGCGCCCCTCGCAGTCCTTGACGACGCCCGTACCGTCGAGGCATGAGCAACCTGGAGACCGCGCCCCGCGAGACCGTCTGCGGCGGGCTCGGTGACACGGCAGCCACCCCGGTTCTGGAGACGTACGCGGGCCGCGAGGTGATGTTGGGCAACACGCCGGTCCGCCGGATACTGCCGAACCTGGGCCGGCGCCTGGTCGGCGCGTGGTGCTTCGTCGACCACTACGGTCCCGACGACATCGAGTCCGAGCCCGGCATGGCGGTGCCGCCGCACCCGCACACCGGCCTGCAGACCGTCAGTTGGCTGCTGGAGGGGGAGATCCGGCACCGCGACAGCATCGGCAGCGACCAGCAGTTCCGTCCCGGCGAGCTGGGGTTGATGACGTCGGGTCGGGCCATCTCCCACGCCGAGCACAGCCCCGCCGGGCACAGCCCCCTCCTGCACGGCGTCCAGCTGTGGGTGGCACTGCCGGACCGGGACCGCTTCACCGCGCCGTCCTGGGAGCACCACGCCGAGCTGCCGGCGTTCTCCGGGCGGGGCCACCACACCACGGTCATCCTGGGCGAGGTGGACGGGGCCCGCTCGCCGGGTACCACCTTCAGCCCGCTGGTCGGCGCCGACCTCGCCGTCGGCAGCGGGGTGACCGCCCGGTTGCCCCTCGAGCGTGACTTCGAGCATGCGGTGCTCGTGATGTCGGGCGTCGTCGTCGTCGACGGGGTCCAGGTCGGGCCGGGGTCGATGCTCTACCTCGGCTGCGGACGCACCGAGCTCGCCGTGCACGGTGAGGTGGACTCGCGGGTCATGCTGCTCGGCGGCGAACCGTTCGAGGAGCAGATCGTGATGTGGTGGAACTTCGTGGCCCGCAGCCACGAGGAGATCGTCGCCGCCCGCACCGAGTACTCGAACGGCACCGGCTTCGGGGTGGTCAACGCCTACGACGGACCGCAGCTGCCCGCGCCGGCACTGCCGCCGGGAGCGTTGAAGCCCGGCGGCCGCACCCGCTGACCGCCGCAGGCTCCGCTCCAGCGCACCTGAGTCGCTCCGCAGGCTCCGCTCCTGCGCGCTCCCCAATGTCACATTCGGTATCCCGGGGACACCGAATGTGACATTGGGGACTGGTCGGCGGGGACTGCACCGAACGGGGCCGTCAGCTCAGGCGCCGGACACCGACCGCCTCACGCAGTTCGTCCTCCACCTCGTGGGACGCCACGAACAGCAGCTCGTCTCCGCCCTCGATCGGGTCGTCGGGCTGCGGCACGATCACCCGGCCGCCGCGCAGGATGGTCACCAGGGCGGCGTCGCGGGGCAGCTGGATCTTTCGCACCGGCTTGCCGGCCAGCGGGGTGTCGTCGGACAGGGTGATCTCCACCAGGTTCGCCTGGCCCTGCCGGAAGGTCATCAGGCGGACGAGGTCACCCACGGAGACGGCCTCCTCGACCAGCGAGGCCAGCATCCGCGGCGTCGACACCGCGACGTCGACGCCCCAGGACTCGTCGAAGAGCCACTCGTTGCGTGGGTCGTTGACCCGCGCCACGACGCGCCGGACCGCGAACTCGGTCTTGGCGAGCAGGCTGACCACGATGTTCGCCTTGTCGTCGCCGGTCGCCGCGATCATCACGTCGTAGGACTCGAGCTTCGCGGCCTCGAGCAGCGCGAGCTCGCAGGCGTCGGCGTGCACCCACAGCGCCTCCGGCAGGACATCGGGCTCGACGTGCTCGAGCTTGCGTTCGAGCAACATGACGTGGTGCTCGCTGCGGATCAGCTCGCGGGCGATCGACCGCCCGACGGCACCGGCTCCAGCGATTGCGACCCTCATCGGGTCCCTCCGATCAGGTTGGTGGACGGACAGGTCACGGCCGGCGCCGCGGCTGATGCCGCTGC
>NZ_JBFUJP010000034.1:0-63638 GCF_056401315.1 Rhodococcus sp. P4_F5
GGTCCGGCGGGGGCGGCGGGCCCGACGCGCTCACCGCGGGGAACACCTCGGTCGGCGCGTCGTCGGCGGGCGGCCCGCCCTGGATGGCCGGGTTGGGTGGCGTGCCCGCGGCAGGCGGCGTGCCCGGGACGGCCGGGGTGCCCGGGGTGGGCGGCGTGCCCCGGACAGGCGCGGGACCCGACGCGGGCGGGGTCTCGGTGTAGCGGGGGATCTGGGCCGTCACCGCATCGTCGTAGTCCCTGCGGATGGTGAACCAGTCGGTGCCGCCCGGGTAGAACCAGCCGCCACCGCGTCCGGTCGAGTCGTCGCCGCCGGTGGTCATGAGGCCTCCTGGGCCGCGAACTGCGAGGACACGATCTCCGCGTAGGTCTCGCAGGTTTCGAGCAACTGGGTGTGGGTGCCGGCGCCGACGATGGCCCCGTCGTCGAGGACGAGGATCTGGTCGGCGTCGATGATGGTGGAGACCCGCTGCGCGACGATGATCACGCAGGCGTCCCGGGTGACCGGCCGCAGCGCCGCCCGCAGCCGGGCGTCCGTGCTGAGGTCGAGGGCCGAGAAGGAGTCGTCGAACAGGTAGATCTCGGGTTGACGCACCAGCGCCCGGGCGATGGCGAGGCGCTGACGCTGCCCGCCGGAGACCGTGGTGCCGCCCTGGGAGACCGCCGTGTCGAGACCCTCGGGCATGGCCCGCACGAAGTCGTCGGCCTGCGCGATCTCCAGCGCTCGCCACAACTGGTCGTCGGTGGCGTCAGGGTCGCCGTAGCGCAGGTTGGTGGCCACGGTGCCGGAGAACAGGAAGGGTTTCTGCGGCACCAGGCCGATCGAGGCCCGCAGCTGGTCCGGCTCGATGGTGCGGACGTCGGCGGCACCGACCCGCACCTGCCCGTCGGTGGCGTCGATCAGACGGGGGATGAGGTTGAGGAGCGTCGACTTTCCGGAGCCGGTGCCGCCGATGATCGCGGTGGTCATGCCGGGTTCGGCGAGGAAGCTTATGTTCCGCAGCACCGGGGCCTCGGCGCCGGGGAACGAGAACGACGCGTTGCGCATCTCGACGATGCCCCGCGCCTGCCAGCCGGGCAGCACCCAGGACGGCGCCCGCACGGACGGCTCGGTGTCGAGCACCTCGGAGATGCGTTCGGCGCAGACGGAGGCGCGGGGCAGCAGCACCGTCATCACCGTCACCATCGTCACGGCCATCAGGATCTGCATGATGTAGGACAGCACCGCGGTGAGTGCGCCGATCTCCATGGTTCCCTCGTCGATCAGGTGGCCGCCGAACCACAGCACCGTGACGCTGGTGACGTTCGCGATGAGCATCACCACCGGCAGCATGAAGGCCATCAGCCGGCCGACCCGCAATGCGGTGCTGACCAGGGCCTCGTTGGCGTCCTCGAAGCGCTGGATCTCCTCCGGCTCGCGCACGAACGCCCGCACCACGCGGATGCCGGTGATCTGCTCGCGCAGCACCCGGTTGATCGCATCGATCCGGACCTGCATGACCCGGAACTGGGGCACCATCTTCCGGATCACCAGGCCCATGCACAGGGCCAGCAGCGGCACCGCCACCGCGAGCACCCACGCCAGCCCCTGTGAGACCCGGATCGACATGATGACGCCGCCGATGCACATGATCGGCGCCGCGACCAGGATCGTGCAGCTGATCACCACCACCATCTGGACCTGCTGCACATCGTTGGTGTTGCGGGTGATCAGGGACGGCGCCCCGAAGAAGCCCACCTCCCGGGCCGAGAATTCCGAGACCTTGTGCATGACGGCGTCACGCAGGTCGCGGCCGAGACCCATCGCGGCGCGGGCGCCGAAGTAGACCGCCCCGATGCTGCACGCGATCTGCAGGCAGGTGACGAGCAGCATGATGCCGCCGGTGGAGAGGACCACACCGGTGTCGCCCTTGGTGACTCCCTTGTCGATGATGTCGGCGTTGAGACTGGGCAGGTAGAGCGACGCCATGGTGGAGATGAACTGGAGCGCAATCACACCCGCCAGATCGCCCCGGTACGGGCGCAGGTGAGTGCGCAACAGGGAGTACAACATAGTGTCCGAGGCTACCAACCAGGTACTTTTCGACGTCGTAGGTCGCGCCACACGGGCTGAGGTCGGTCCCGGACAGCCCAGGTCAGCGGCGGCGCCACGCCTGCGGGTCGGCGTTGAGTTCGGCGATGAAACCGGGCAGTGCGCCGGTCGCGATGTCCGCCACCGAGACCCCTTCGAGGACGGCACGCAGGTTCACCCGGACGGCGATCCACACGTCGAGCAACGGCGCCGCGGGGCCGTCGTAGTGGACCTCCTCGGGGCGCTGACCTCGCACCGAGGCGAGCGGACCCTCCATCGCGCGGATCACGTCGGCGACCGCGATCTCCGCGGCGGGCCGGGCCAACCAGTAGCCACCGTCGCGGCCCCGCCTGCTCTGCACCATCCCGGCCCGGCGCAGCTCGCCGAGCACCGACTCGAGGAACTTGTGCGGGACGGTCTGCGAGCGCGCCAACTCGTCCGCCTTGACCGGCGCGTCGCCCGCGGCGGCCAGTTCGACCAGAGCCCGCACGGCGTAGTCCACCTTCGCGGTGATGTGCACCCCGACCCTCCCCTCGCTGCCGGCTACCTCGGCGACCAATTCCTACCACCGATGCGGGGAAAGGAAGTCTTGACACCGCCCGGCGACCGATGGAACCTGAACGCATGTCCGGCAACCCCCTGCTCACGGTGCGACGCCACGTCGACCTGCTGCGGGTTTCCAGCACCCTGTGTCGGTAGCCGACACCTCCCCTCCCCACGCCGCCTGCCCGGTCCGTCCGTCGGCAGCGCCGGCCGCGGCAAGCCGCCCTCCCAGCCTCACCCGACACACTTCGGAGACACCCCATGAGCATCGACCTGCACTGGTTCCTGCCCACCGCCGGCGACGGCCGCGGCATCGTCGACAACTCGAACTCGTCCACCGCGGACCCCCGGACGGCCGGTGAGCGCGCGCCCACCCTCGAGTACCTGACCCAGGTGGCCCAGGCCGCCGAACGGGCCGGCTTCACCGGTGTCCTCACCCCCACGGGCACCCACTGCGAGGACGCCTGGCTGGCCACCGCGGCGCTGATCCCGCTGACGCGGCGACTGAAGTTCCTGGTCGCGTTCCGTCCCGGCGTCATCTCGCCCACGCTGGCCGCGCAGATGGCCGCGAGCTACCAACGACTTTCGGGTGGGCGCCTGCTGCTCAACGTGGTGACCGGCGGGGACTCGACCGAGCAACAGAGCTACGGCGACTGGCTGACCAAGGACCAGCGGTACGCCCGCACCGGCGAGTTCCTGCAGGCGCTACGCGGAACGTGGGGCGAGGCGCCCTTCGACTTCGACGGCGAACACTACAAGTTGGTCGGGGCCACGACCTCCGCGCCGCCGAACCCGGTGCCGCCCATCTACTTCGGCGGTTCGTCGCCCGCCGCGCTGCCCGTCGCGGGGAGGCACGCGGACGTCTACCTCACCTGGGGCGAGCCGCCCGCGCAGGTCGCCGCGAAGATCGCCGCAGTCCGCGAACACGCCGAACAGGCCGGGCGCACAGTCAGATTCGGCATCCGGCTGCACGTGATCACCCGCGACACCGCGAGGGAGGCGTGGGCGGTGGCCGACAAGATGCTCGCCGGACTGGACCCCGGAGCGATCGCCGACGCCAGCGCCCGCTTCGCGCGGTCCGAGTCCGAGGGGCAACGCCGAATGGCCGCCCTGCACGGCGGCCGCACCGACTCGCTGGAGATCGCGCCGAACCTGTGGGCCGGCGTCGGACTGGTGCGCGGCGGCGCGGGCACCGCCCTGGTGGGCAGCCACGCCGAGGTCGCGGACCGCATCGAGGAGTACCACGCGCTAGGCCTCGACGAGTTCGTGCTGTCCGGCTACCCGCACCTGGAGGAGGCCTACTGGTTCGGGGAGGGCGTGCGCCCCCTCCTGGCCCGGCGCGGTCTGCTCGCGGACGAACGCGCGCTGGTCAGCGCGTAGAGCCGGGCCCGACCGGCGACCACCTGGTGGTGCCGATCGTGCCCGGGCGCAGCACGTTCATCGCCGCGTCGAGCAGGACGCGTTCGAGTTCCTCGTCCGTGGTGCCGGGCACCTGGGTGTCCGGTGCCAACGCGGTACCGAGGACCTGGACCGCGGCGACTGCCCGGATGGTGGCCTCCGCGGTGGCGTCCGGGCCGACCAGCCACACGTGGATGCGATTGCTGAGGTCCATCAGCTCCGGCAGCATCGACTGGAGCGCCGTCGACATCGCGGCCGCGTCCCGCACGAACAGCGATCCCTCCGACCGGTGGTTCAGCAGGCCGACGAGGTAGCGGCGCAACAGGTCTCGGACGTCGTCCTCGTCGCGGGGTGCGTCGGTCAGTCCGTCGGCCACGTCGCGCATCACGAACAGCACCGGCGCGACGACCGCCGCGAGCAGGTCCGCCTTGGATTCGTAGTGGTAGTACAGCGAGGCCTTGGTGATGCCGACCTCGTCGGCCACCTCGCGCAGGCTGGTCTGCTCGACACCCTTCGCGAGGAACTGGCGCAACGCCGCCTCGCGGATGGCCGACCGGGTGTCCCGAGTACCCACCGCCGTCCACCTCCACACCTCTGCCGACCTGCCGTCGACACCCGACCCGAACTATTGCTGTTGTCGCGGGACTCCCGCCGCACTAGTCTACCTACCGCACGGTAGGTAGATTCGAGAACGGGTGTGGAGGGGCACATGTTCGGAAAACTAGCTCGGTTCGTCGTACACAATCCATGGAAGATCATTGCGGCCTGGATCATCGCCGCCGTCGCGGTGGTGGCGCTCGCGCCCACGCTGACCGACGTGCTCAACAAGGAGCAGTCCGGCTTCCTGCCGGACACCTACGAGTCCATCGAGGCACAGCACCTCGCCGAGGACCAGTTCGCGAAGACCGAGGACGCGACCGCGACCATCGTGATCACGCGCGAGGACGGGCAGCCGCTCACCACCGAGGACCAGGCCAAGGTCGAGAGCCTCGCCGCGACCATCAACTCGACCGGCATCGAGCGGGTCGTCGGCGCCCAGACCGGGCCGCAGGCGCTCGCCGAGAACCGGCAGGTCCAGCTGGTGAGCGTCGGCCTGCAGGGCATGCCCGACGAGAAGCCGGTCGGTGAGGCGGTCAAGGAGATCCGCGAGATCGGCGGCACCCTGGACGGCAGCGGGCTGCGGATGTCGGTCACCGGCGACGCCGCGCTGATGGTCGACAACGAGGAGGCCTTCAAGAACGCGGAGGCCATCATCGGCCTCGTCACGGTGCTGTTGATCATCGGCCTGCTGCTGGTCATCTACCGCAGCCCCGTCGCGGCCCTGCTGCCGATCGTCTCGGTCGGCATCGTCTCGTCCATCGCGCCCGGCATCATCGCGCTCGTCGCGAAGGGCACCGGCCTGCAGGTCGACCAGTCGCTGCAGATCATCCTCACCGTCGTGCTGTTCGGTGTCGGCACCGACTACATCCTCTTCCTGCTGTTCCGCTTCCGGGAACGTCTGCGGGCGGGCGAGGAGAAGACCGCCGCACTGATCCATGCGGTCGAGCGGGTCGGCGAGGTCATCGCCTCCGCGGCCGGCGCCATCATCGTCGCGTTCTGCGCCCTGCTGCTCGCGGTCTTCGGCGCATTCCGCAGCCTCGGCCCCGGCCTGGCCATCGGCGTCGGCATCATGGCGCTGGCCTCGCTGACCCTGATCCCGGCCATCGTGTCGCTGATCGGGACCAAGGTGTTCTGGCCGTCGAAGTCCTGGCAGCAGGAGCCGAAGGGCACGGTGTTCGCCCGGCTCGGCGCGTTCACCGGGCGTCGTCCCGGCGTGGTCGCGCTGGTCTCCGGCGGGCTGCTGGTGGTGCTGGCGCTGGGCATGTTCGGCTTCAAGACGGACTACGACCAGCTGGGCCAGTTGCCGTCGACCACGGAGTCGGCGCGCGGCATCAAGGACCTGCAGTCGGGCTTCCCGGCCGGCGCCCTGAACCCGACGCTGGTGTACCTGCACGCCACCGACGGGTCCCAGCTGGACCCGGCCGAGGTGGAGCGGGTGGCGCAGGATCTGGCCTCCTCCCCCGGCATCGGCGGCGCCATGCCGGCGAGCCCGGAGGGCGGCCTCGGCCTGATCTCCAAGGACGGCAGCACCGCGCAGATCAACCTGCTGCTCGACTACAGCCCGCAGTCCAACGAGGCGCTCGACGCGATCGGCCCGCTGCGCGACGCCGCGCACGCCGCCGCCCCGGAGGGCACCGAGGTGCTCGTCGGCGGCCCGACCGCCGCGTTCACCGACATCCGGGACGCCAACAACCGCGACCTGTCGGTGATCTTCCCGGTCGCGGGCATCCTGATCGCGCTGATCCTCGGCCTGCTGCTGCGGTCGCTGGTCGCGCCGATCTACCTGATGGCGTCGGTGGTGCTGGTGTTCTTCTCCACCATGGGCGCGACCGCGTTCCTGTTCAGCGTGGTCGGCGATCGGCCGGGCATCTCGTTCTCGCTGCCGATCATGCTGTACCTGTTCGTGGTGGCGATCGGCACGGACTACAACATCCTGATGATCGCCAGGCTGCGGGAGGAGGCGCGGGAGGGCCGCGACCCGCGGGAGGCGGCGCGTCTGGGGATCGAGCACGGCGGGCCGTCGGTCGGTGCCGCCGGCATCATCCTGGCGGGCACCTTCGGGTCGATGCTGCTGTCCGGGATCGCCCTGATGACCGAGATGGGGTTCGCCGTCGCCCTGGGCATCCTGCTCTCGTCGTTCGTGATGTCGATGTTCCTGGTGCCGTCGATCACCGCCCTGCTCGGCCACCGGGCGTGGTGGCCGGGCCATGGCGACGCGGTCGCCCCGGAGCGTGAGCTGCGCCCGGACGAGGACGCGGAACCCGCAGCGGTCTGAGCGCACTGCGGCCAGGCGTCGGCCTGCTCCGGCGTCAGCCCTGACAGCGCTCCGGCGCCTGTGCGTGACCAGTCGGTCACGCACAGGCGCCGGAGACGTTCGGTGGCTGGTCTTCTGGCTGACGGGCCGTCAGCTGCTCCACGCGGCGCGCTGGGCCTCCGCGGCGGCCGCGGGGTCCCAGTTCTGCGCCTTGAAGTCGGCGCTGGTGACCGAGTCGCCGCCGACGACCTGCACGGTCAACGTGCCGAGCGAGCTGCCGAGCAGCGAACCGATGACGGGGGTGGCGATGGCCGAGGCCGCGTCCTTGAGCTGATCCCCTTCGAGCCCCTCCGCGCACAGGCGGACGGTGACGTCGACGTCGACCGGGTCCTTGCCGCTGTTGAGCTTGGTGACGGCACCGTCCACGGTGACCCCGGCCGGCAGGGTCGCGGTCTTCGCGATCACGGTGGCGGTCGGGTCGTCGTTGCCGGCGTCGGCGGGACAGGTGGTGGCAGGTGCGGCGGAGTCGGAAGCGGCCGAGGCGTCCTCGGATCCACAGCCGGCGAGCAGCAGGGCGCTACCCGCGGCAAGAGCGATGATGGTGCGTTTCATTCGACAATTGTGAGGTGCGCGGCGCGGCAGGCGAGGTACCGGGGGTGAAGATCTGATGAACTACCCGCGGTCGAGCGGGTCGGTGAGCAGGCGGCGACCGTCGAACGACACGTCGAGACCGCGGGCGGACCCGGGTGCGGCGGCCGACCCGGGTGCGGCGCCGGACTCGGCGGGGTGCGCGAGGTCGAGTGCGCGCGCGACGAGCGGATCGTCGGTGAGCTCACGCAGCACCTCCTCGGCAGCGCACCGGGCCCGGGTACGGGCCCGTTCGTGCGCCTCGACGACCAGCGCCGCGAGCCGCGCCGCCCCCAGCCCGAGCGCCCGGCCGTCGAGGACCAGACCGTCGAGACGGCCGTCCGCGGTGAGGGTGATCCGGACCGCGCGGTCACCGGCCTCGGCGGTGCCGCGGACGGCGTCGACCGCCCGTTCCACCCGCCGCACCTTGAGGCCCAGCGGCTCCGGCCGACCGTGCACGGTCATCTACTTCGTCCCCGAATCGGAACCCGGCCCCGGCCGCCTCGCCTCGGGCAGGTAGCACGCGGTGACGACGTCCAGCAATGCGTCGTTGCGGGTGCCGAGGACGACGTACGCGTCGTCCGGGCCGTAGATGCGCAGGTCGTGGTCGCCGGGCCGGTCCACGACGACGATCGGATCGCCGAAGCCGTGCCTGTCGGTGACCGAACGCATCGCGGCGAGGGCGCCAGGCCACAGTTCCTCGGGAATGCCGCCGTCGATGACCCAGAACCCGATCGACCACCCCTGGCCGTAGGTGTAGGAGAAGCCGTCGCAGTTCCCCGCCGACGACGGCGGACGAGACTGGCGCCACGGACCGACCGGGACGGCAGACGAGATCGCGGACCGGATCTCGTGCCCCATCGCCTCTGCCCGCACGATCATCTCCTCCAGGGAGGGCCGGGCCATCAGAATCGCGGTCCGGCGCGCCGCCTCCTCGTCGCTGTACCGCTCGCCGCCACCGATCGACATGCATCCCCCCAGTACCACTGCCGCCGTCACGAGTGCCACCGCCGCGACGCTTCGTCTCTTCAGCTCACGCACGCCGATCGTCATGCCTGTCAACGTCTTTCGCATCGGAACGCACCGCTTGCTCCGCAGGAGGGAACTGACATCAGAACGGACCTCGCAGCAGGCCCGAGGGCAGCGGCAGCGGGATCTCTCCCGGCAGGCCCAAGAGGCCGCCGAGCCCAGAACCGTCACCGAAGACCCGCTCCCGGAGGTCCCCCAGCGGGGAGCCCGGAACCCGGTCCGCAAGACCGGCGTCGGTTCCCTCCACGATCCGCTCCGGCATTCCGCCGACGACCGCGGCGATGTTGTACTGGCTGAAGGTCTCGTCCTCGAGATACTGACTGTGCCCCTCTGAGCCGGAACGCATTTCGCCTGGAATACCACCGATCGGCGGGGTGGTCCCCGCCGTCGTGGACAGGTTGGTGACCCCGTCCATGCGGTTCGGGTCGTCGCCGAACGCGGCGAGGTCTGCGACGAGGTCGCCGTGGGCCTCGGCGACATACACGTGACCCGACCCCAACCCCAGGTCGCCGATGTCGTCGGTGCCGATTCCCGGCGAGCCGAAGAACACCGCGTCGTCGACGCCCGTCCCGCCGTGTTGCAGCGCCAGTCCCGTGGTGGTGGACCCGTACGAGTGACCGAGCGCGGTCAGGTGCGGGTCGTCGGGGCGCGAGGCACCCAGACCCTCGTAGAAGGACGCCAGCCGATCGGCTCCGTCCTCGGCGCCCCGCCGGCCGCCGAGATCTCCGATCGCGTCCGCCACCGTTCCGACAGGGTCGCCCGGGTCCAGTTGCGGCGCACGGTAGTCCAGCCACGCAATCGCGGCGACCGTCTCGTCGCCGCGACCGGCGAAGTGGAGTTGACGCTCGGTCTCGACCTTGAGTTCACGGACCGCGGTGGTGTATCCCTCCAGACCGTCTCCGACGTTCGAGTTCACACCCGGGGTGAAGACCGACACGTGGTCGGCGGTGTCGACGTCGCCGACCGCGACGGCGGCCTGCAGGTGGTCGCCGGCGTTGCGCAGCACCAGCAGTTGCCTGTCCGGTTCCGCGACCGTGCGATCCACGGCGTCGAGCTCGGCCAGGCGCTGCGCTGCCACACCGATCTCCCTGCGCACCAACGATGATTCGGGACTCACAGGGCCGGGTCCGGTGGTGTCCAGCCGGGCCCGCATTTCCTCGATCCGGCCGTCGAGGGCGCCGCGCTGCTCGGCCAGCACCGTCCGGTTGGCCTGGTCGCGGGCGTGCGCCGGGACGCCGTCCAGGTTGCCGACCCACTCCGGATGCTCCGTCAGCACCGCGGCCCGCTGCTCCTCCGAAAGCTGTTCCCAGTAGCGATAATTGACGTCCGGGGTGCCGTCGACCGGGGGTGCCGGCGGCGGCTCGGACGGCTTGTTGCCGCCCCGCGGCGCGTCCTCGCCGAGGGCCGCCCACCCCCTACGCACCGCGTCGGCCGCGGTCGCGTCGGCCGCGGCAACCACGTCCAGCGCACCCCGCAGGCGGGCGTCGTGAACCCGCGCCAGCTCGTTGAGCCTGGCCTGCAGCAGTGCCACCGCGACGAACGGACCGAGCGGGGGTACCCGCGGTGCCCACACCCGGCCGTCGTCGGCGACGTGCAGACCGTGGTCGGCGGCGGCCGCATCGGCGATGCCGAGCGCCAGCGTCCGCGCGGGCCCGAGCGCGGCGGCACCCCCGTGCAGTGCCGCCGCGACGGCGGCCAAAGCCGTGGCGGTGGTGTCCGCGGCCGCGCGTTCGCGTTCCGCGCGGGCGATCGCCGCGACGGCAGCCACGCCCGTCCAGTGCTCACGGGTGCCGGCGACCCGCCGGGCCGCGGCGGCCACGCCGTCGGCGTACGCGGCGTTGCACACCGACAGTTGCGTCGCGGCCCCTGCCAGCGCCTCCGGGTCCCAGGAGCGCAGCTGGGCCAAGGTCGGGCGCATCAGTTGCCGCCCTCGAGAACCCCGAATCCGGTCGCGGTCGCGTGTTCGGTGGCGGAGTAGGCGGCGGCGTCGAGCGCGGCGGCCCGGGACATCGCGCCGAGCCCGTCGGCGCTCGCCCGGTACGCGACCGCTGCCGCGTCGGGCAGCCCGCCGAGCGCGGCCGCGACGTCGGATCCCGGCAGTGCGGACCGGGCCGCCGTCACCGTCTCCGCCGGAGCGAGCGTCGCCACCTCGGCCGCGTCGGCCGCCAGGTCCCCCGCCAGCGCGGCCAGTGCCGCGGCGTCGACTTCCATTCCCTCAGACATTCTCATCCCCCCCGGGTGGTCCGGATCGGGTTCCGGACGATCCGCACGTTATCACGACAAAGGCCACGTCAGGGGCCATGCACAGGTGCTTGCCCACAGGGGAACCGGGGGCCCGGCCCGTGCGTCGCGGCGACCGATGCACGCCCGGCTCGGAGGATTTCCGGACCCGGTCCCGGGCGAGGCGGCACACTGCAACCATGCTCGAGATCGTCCCCGAGTTCTGGAACTCACTGCCCAGACCGCTGCGCGACCCGGTGGCGTTCGCCATCCCGTTCTTCGTGCTGTTCCTGGCCCTGGAATGGTCGGCCGCGCGGTACCTCGCCGCCCCCGAACGCGGCGCGGACGGCCGAACCCACCCGCCCCGCGGCGGCTACGACCCGGCGGACTCCCGGGCGAGCATCTCGATGGGCGCGGTGTCGGTCCTGACCAGCGCCGCATGGAAGGCACTCGCCCTGGTCGGGTACGCGGCGATCTACGCGTACCTGGCGCCGTGGCACCTGCCGGTGGACGCCTGGTACACCTGGGTGATCCTGCTGGTGGGCGTCGACCTGCTGTTCTACTGGTACCACCGGATCGCGCACCGAACCCGGATCGTGTGGGCCACCCACCAGGCACACCACTCGAGCGAGTACTACAACTTCGCCACCGCGCTACGGCAGAAGTGGAACAACAGCGGGGAAATCCTGATGTGGATCCCGTTGCCGCTCATCGGCATTCCGCCGTGGATGGTGTTCGTCGGGTTCTCCGTGAGCCTCGTCTAC
This sequence comes from Rhodococcus sp. P4_F5, assembly GCF_056401315.1. Lineage (NCBI taxonomy): Bacteria > Bacillati > Actinomycetota > Actinomycetes > Mycobacteriales > Nocardiaceae > Rhodococcus > Rhodococcus sp. P4_F5. The sequence continues at coordinate 11,506 of NZ_JBFUJP010000034.1, forward strand.
CAGTTCTTCGTGCACACCGAGCGGGTGGACCGACTGCCGCGCCCGATCGAGTTCGTGTTCAACACACCGTCGCACCACCGGGTGCACCACGGCTGCGACCCGGAGTACCTCGACAAGAACTACGCCGGGATCCTGGTCCTCTGGGACCGCCTCTTCGGCACCTTCCAGCCCGAGACCCACCGCCCGACCTACGGCCTGACCAAGCCGGTGAACACCTACAACATCCTCACCCTGCAGGGGCACGAGTACGCGGCGATCGTGCGGGACGTGCGCTCCGCCGGCTCCTGGCGCGAACGGATGGGCTACGTGTTCGGTCCGCCCGGGTGGACGCCGTAGGCAGCCTGACCGCGGCCGTCGAGGTCGGGTGGGACGAAACTCAGTCCCGGACGAGGTGGACCAGGAAGTCCACGGTCCCGGACCCGTCGACGGTGACGAACGCGAACGACGGCGGCTGCACCCCGAAGTCGGTCCAGGTCACCGGGACGCTGCCCGACGCGATCAGCGACTCCCCCGAGTGCAGCACCTCGATGTCGACGGTGACGGGACGCTTCACCCCGCGCAGTTCGAGGGTGCCGGTGGCGGGGACGGTCGCGGTGGTCCCGTCACGTGGCACCGTCGACAGGTCCACCGGGGCGTCGAGGGTGAACGTCGCGGTCGGGTAGGCGCCGGCGGACATCACGTTGCCGACGAACTGCCCGTCGCGTCGCGGGTTGTCGGTGGTGATGCCCTTGACCTGCACGGTCACGTCGGCCGCGGTGAGCGTCCGGCCGTCGACGGTGGCGCCGCCGTCGACCTGGTCGGTGGACCCGACCACGGTGACGCTCGCGCCGTTGAGCACCTCGTGCACGGTGTAGCCGGCGGCCGTGGCGTTCGGCGCGGCACCGGCGTCCACCCGCCACTGCCCGGCGAGGTCACCGACGGCGGCCTGCGCGGCCGAGGTGGAGACCGCGGCGGCGGGGTCGTCGTCCTCGGCGATCCACGTCCCGTACACCCACGGTCCGGCAAGGAGGGCGAGCACCGCGACCAGCGCGATGCCCGCGGCGATCCACCACGACTTCTTCATCTGCCACACGATAGTGGCCACCTCGCGGGGCAGCATTGCCGCCGAATGCAAGAGAGCCCCGACCGGAATCCGGTCGGGGCTCTCTCTGGCGGTGGCGGAGGGATTTGAACCCTCGGACGGGGGTTACCCGTCACACGCTTTCGAGGCGTGCTCCTTAGGCCGCTCGGACACGCCACCGCTGGTGACTTTACCCGACGTCGGCGCTCACGCTAAATCCGGTGGTCAGGACGCCTTCGTCGACCGAATGTCGTATTCGTTCAGTCAGACTGCACGAATGTCGCATTCGGTCGGGGCGGGAGCGGACAACGGAACCGAAAGCGCAGGTCAGCGCTGCCCGCGGAAGAACTCTTCGAGCAGTGCCGCGCACTCGGCCTCGAGCACTCCCCCGCGCACCTGCGGGCGGTGCGTGAGCCGGCGGTCGCGGACCACGTCCCACAGCGAGCCGACGGCGCCGGTCTTCGGCTCCCACGCCCCGAACACCACCTTCGAGACCCGGGCCAGCACCAGGGCGCCCGCGCACATGGTGCACGGCTCCAGGGTCACCGCCAGGGTGGCGCCCTCGAGCCGCCAGCCGTCGCCGTGCACGCGGGCGGCGGCGCGCAGCGCCAGGATCTCGGCGTGAGCGGTCGGGTCGGCGGACGCCTCGCGGGCGTTGGCGGCCCGGGCCAGTTCCACCCCGTTGGCGTCGAACACCACGGCCCCCACCGGGACGTCGGCGGCGTCGGCCTCGGCCGCGGCGGCGATGGCCGCACGGACCATCGCCTCGTCGCGGCCGACCGGACTGCCCAGTGTCATCAACGCGGTGTCGTCTACCGCGGCGCGGCGTCGAGCACCGCGGACAGCTCGGTTGCGAACCCGAGCCGCTGCGCGATCATGTTCAACTGCTCGTCCGGGTACAGCTCGGTCTCCGCGAGGATCACCCCGAGCACCGGTTCCGGGAGGCCGAGGTCCGCGAGCAGGCCGAGGTCGCCCTCCTCCCAGGGCTCGACGGTGTCGAGTTCGTCGGGATCGATGTCCGGGGTCTCGACGTTCAGTGCTTCCAGCACGTCCGCGGCGATGTCGTAGTCCAGCGCCATGGTGGCGTCGGAGAGGAGCAGCCGGGTCCCGGACGGCGCCGGGCGCAGGATGACGAAGAACTCGTCGTCCACGTCGATCAGACCGAACACCGCGCCGGAGCTGCGCATCTCACGCAGTTCGGTCTCCGCGGCCTCGAGGCTGTCGAGCGCGGCCGTGGTCAGCGCCGTGCACCGCCACTTGCCGTCCTCCCGGACGACTGCGACCGCAAACCCCTCGAGATCGTCGAGCTCGTCCGAAGGTGCGCTGTTGTCCCGCGCGCGCTGAGCTGCCATGCGGTCACCGTAGTCCGCCGCAGGCCGGTAACAGAAGTCCAGCGCGAAATGTGCCAACCTATCCGGGTGTCTGCTGAATCCACCACCCCGCCGGTGTGCGTGCTCGGGCTCGGCCTGATCGGCGGGTCGCTGCTGCGCGCCGCCGTCGCGGCCGGCCGCACCGCCTGGGGCTACAACCGTTCCGCCGGCCCGGTCGAGGAGGCGCGCGCGGACGGCTACGACGCCGACGGCGACCTCACCGCGGTGCTGCGCCGGGCCGCCGAAGCGGATGCCGTGCTGGTCGTCGCGGTGCCGGTGCCCGCGCTCGACGCGGTGCTCGGCCAGATCGCGGTGCACGCCCCCGGGTGCACCCTCACCGACGTGGTGAGCGTCAAGGGCGCGGTGCGCGACGCCGTCGCCGGGCACGGGCTCGGCTCGCGATTCGTGGGCGGGCACCCGATGGCCGGCACCTCGCAGTCCGGCTGGTCCGCCGGCGACGGCGAGCTGTTCCGGGACGCGGTCTGGGTGGTCACCGCCGAGGACGGCACCGATCCGACGTCCTGGACTCGCGTGGCGGACCTGGCGCTGGACTGTGGCGCGGTGGTGGTGCCCGCGGACCCCGACGAACACGACTCGGCGGTCGCGCGGATCTCGCACCTGCCGCACCTGCTCGCGGAGGCCCTGGCGGTGACGGCGGCGTCCGGCGGCGACCTGGCACTGGCGCTGGCGGCGGGCTCGTTCCGCGACGGCACCCGGGTCGCGGGCACCGCGCCGGACCTGGTCCGCGCGATGTGCGAGGCGAACGCCGAGGCCCTCACCGTGGCGCTGGACGAGGCGTTGGAGCTGCTCGCCGCGGCCCGCGCCGCGCTCGCGGCGGACGCCGACACCGAGGCACTGGTCGTCGCCGGGCATGCGGCGCGGCGTCGCTACGAGAACCTGCCGCGCACGGAGATCACCGGCGTGCGGGTGGGCGAACCGGGCTGGGAGCGGCTCCTGCGGGACGCCGGACGCCGCGGCGAGGTGCTGCGCGCCCGGACCTACTGAGCCACGGAGACGGGGCCGGTCGGGACCCGCGTCAGATCCGTTCGGCCAGTCCGGGGTAGTCGAGGACGAAGCCGTCGGCGTCGATGGTGATCGAGGAACTCGACACCGGCGAGAGCACGTGGATGCCGTCCGAGCCGCTGCTGTACGTCAGGCTCGCCTCCCGCACGCTGAGGTCCGGCAGGTACACGTACACGACCGGAACCTGGATGTCCTCCGAGTCGGTCTGCATGCCGAAGCGCCGGATCGGCAGCGTGTTGAAGAACGGGCTGAGCACCACGTCCACGTCCAGCGCGCCGCCGAAGGTGGAGCGCTTGGGGTTGGTGCCGTCCTCGATCATCCAGTAGCCCTCTTCGTCCCGGCTGATCGAGACCTGCTTCTCCCCGGACGCGAGACTGGCCCGCAGCGAGAGGCGGCGGGTGACGCCGTTCTCGTCGGTGACCAGGTCGTAGGAGGCGCTGAAGGCGTTGTGCTCGGCGCAGTGCCCGCCGATGATCCGGCCGGCGGCCTTGATCCGGTTGCCGACGAGCTGGACGCGGACCGATTCCATCCGCGGCGCCGAGTGTGCACGCCAGGTGAGAACCGCGGGCCAGGCCGAAGCGGAACCCGGGGCCGACGCGGCGCCCTGCACAGGAATGGTCACCTGCCTACGGTAAGCGACGGCGGGCCGTTCGGCACCGGTGACGCCGCACCGCGCGTCGCCCGGCCCGCACGGGACCGGGCCCGCGGTAACACTCCGACCGCCGATACGGATGAACCGGACAGACGGCCGGACGCGTCGGTCGCAGTAGACGGGGGTACTGCATGCGCGACAACCAAGAGGTCTGGGCGGAGCACGCCCGGACGGTCCTGGTCGAGGTGGCCGGCAGCTACCTCGGCACCGTCACCTACGGGGACCTCGCCGCCCGGATCCAGGCCGACACGGGGGTTCGCACGAAGAGCCTGATGCAGAACTGGATCGGCGAGACCCTCGGCCGGGTCGGGGCGGAGTGCCGTCGCCGCGGCGAGCCGCTGCTGACCTCCCTGTGCGTGAGCAAGGTGGACGGCACCGTCGGCCCGGGGTATGCGGTCGCGGTGACGGCGTCGTACGGCGAGACACCGGAGGACGTCGAACTGCACGCCGCGCAGGAGCGGCTGCGCTGCTACCGGCACTTCGAGGCGGCCGGGCTGCCCGCCGACGGCGGCACCGCGACTTTGACCGAGCAGGTCCGCCGGGCCCGCGACAAGACCCGCCGGCGCGACCAGTCTCGGCGCCGCGAGCACGGCGCCGAGATGACCTGCGGCGAGTGTTACCAGGTGCAGTCGCTGACCGGCGTCTGCGGTTGTCACTGATCCGGGACCCGACGCGAGCTATCCCGCGGTGGTCGGTCGGTAGGTGCAGACGTTCACGCCCGCGTCGCTGGTGGCCACCGAGACCAGCTCGAGCGTGCGCAGGCCACCGTCGTCGGGGAAGATCGACTTCCCGCCGCCGAGCAGCACCGGCATCACGATGAGCCGGAGCTCGTCGACCAGGCCCTCGCTCAGCAGGGTGCGGGCCAGGGTGGGGCTGCCCATGACCACCAGGTCGCCGCCGTCGGCCTCGTGCAGCTTCCGGATTCCCGCGACGGCGTCCTCGCCGGGAATGCGGGTGGTGTTGTCCCAGGTCAGCTCGCCGTCGCCGAGGGTCCCGGACACGACGTACTTCGGGATGGCGTTCATCCGGTCGGCGAACGGGTCGCCGGCGCGCTCGGGCCACGCCGCGGCCATCGTCTGCCAGGTGCGGCGGCCGAACAGCAGCGCCGCGGCCGCGCCCAGCGCGCCGTCGAAGGCGCCACCGACCACCTCCGGGTCGAAGAACGGGTGCGACCAGCCGCCGTGCGCGAATCCGCCGTCGGTGTCCTCGTCTGGTCCGCCGGGCGCCTGCACGACGCCGTCCAGGCTGATGAATTCGCAGATCACAATGCGCATGGAGTCGCTCCTCGTTCGTCGCTTCGGGATGTACGGCAATGGAGACCGTCGGGCCGCCCCAAACTAATCGCGCCGACCCGATCCCGCAGTGCGTGAGGTGACGCACACCCTGCCCCGACAAACCGAAAGGGCCCCGTCACCAGTGGTGACGGGGTCCTTTGTTGTGCGCCCGAAGGGATTCGAACCCCTAACCTCTTGATCCGTAGTCAAGTGCTCTATCCGTTGAGCTACGGGCGCATGTTCTTAAATTGTGTTGGCCAACTGGCACCAACGTGGCGGAAGCGAGAGGATTTGAACCTCCGGTCCCCTTTGAGGAGGACAACTCATTAGCAGTGAGTCCCATTCGGCCGCTCTGGCACGCTTCCTAGGCTCAGGAACCTTTCGGAACCGCCGGATCGAAAGGTTACACAGACTGGACCGGGATGGCAAAACGCCTCCAAACTCCCAGGTCACCGCCGGTAACCGGGCCGTCACCTGAGGTTTCCGTCGAACCAGTCGAAGATCCGCCGCTGCGCATCCATGATCGCCTGCACCTCCGGATCGCTGTCGTCCCCGTTGTCCGGCACCTGCGGCGGCTCGTCGGCGCGGTGCGCCAGGCCGCGGTAACTCACCACGTGGGTGGCGACGGGTGCGCGGGCGGACGCGTCGCGCAGCCGCTCGACGTGTGCGGGCGGGGTGCGGGGGTCGTCATCGCCGTACAGGCCCAGCCAGGGCGCCTGCAGTGACGCCAGCGCGTCCACCAGGGCCGGTGTGTCCGACCGCAGCGGCTCGACGATGCCGCGCGCCGCGACGCTCACCGCCGCCCCGACCGGCCGGTTGGTGGCGACCAGCAGCGCGGCCGTGCCGGCGTCGTCGAAACCGAGCACCCCGACGCAGTCCGCGTACACGCCGCGGGCGACCAGCCAGTCGAAGGCGGCGTCGAAGTCCGCGAACAGGTTGTCGCCGAACACCTCGACCTCGAGGTCCCCGGGCTGCCGGTGGAACAGGTGCGGCGCGACCGTCAGCCAGCCCTCGCCCGCGAGCAGGCGCATCAGGTCCAGTACCGAGTCGGTGAACCGCCGCGACTCGTGCAGCACCACGATGCCGCCGCGGGGCGGCCCGTCCGGCGCCGCCGCCGTCAGCGGCACGGTGGCCCGCGGCTGATCCGTCTGCGACTGTTCCGACTGGTCACCGACGGCGCGGAGCATCGCGCTGTCGGTGAAGATTCCCGACATACATCTACTCTGGCACGACCCGGGCCCGTGCGCTCGTCCCAATTTGCGCCCGGCCTGGGCCGACGGCCCACCGCGAGTCGGCCACGCATGCATAATGACCTCCCGTGACCGCACGCACCCGCCCCGACCTCGTCGACATCAGCCCCTACGTGCCCGGACGCACGTTTCCCGGCGCGATAAAACTCGCGAGCAACGAGACCACGGCGGGCCCGCTGCCCAGCGTCGCCGCTGCGATCGCGGAGTCCGCGCTCGGCGTGAACCGCTATCCCGACAACGGGGCGGTCGCCCTGCGCGAGGCCCTCGCGGACTCGCTCGGCGTCAGCGTCGACCGCGTCGCCGCGGGCTGCGGATCGGTGAGCCTGTGCCAGGAGCTCGTGCAGATCACCGCGGGCCCCGGCGACGAGGTGCTCTTCGCCTGGCGCGCGTTCGAGGTGTACCCCGTGGTCGCGCGGGTCGCGGGCGCCACCCCGGTCCAGGTGCCGCTGACCGCAGACCACCTGCACGACCTCGACGCGATGCTCGCAGCGATCACCGACCGGACCCGGGTGATCTTCGTCTGCAATCCGAACAACCCGACCGGCACCGTCGTCACCCAGGACGCGCTCGAACGATTCCTCGACGCGGTGCCCGCGGACATCCTGGTGATCCTCGACGAGGCGTACATCGAGTACACGCGCCCTGGCGACCAGGCCGGCGCGGAAATCCCGAACGGCGTCGCGCTCGCCGAGGGCCGGGCGAACGTCGTTGTACTGCGCACGTTCTCGAAGGCGTACGGCCTCGCGGGCCTGCGGGTGGGGTACGCGGTGGCGGACCCCGGGATCATCGCGGCGCTGAGCAAGGTGCACATCCCGTTCGCCGTGAGCACGGTCGCGCAGGCCGCTGCGGTCGCCTCGCTGGCCGCCGCGGACGAACTGCTGGCCCGCACCGACGGGGTCGTCGCGGAGCGCCGCCGGATGCGCGAAGCCCTGATCGGCGCCGGCTACGAGGTGCCCGCGTCCAACGCGAACTTCGTCTGGCTGCCGCTCGGCGACCGCTCGGCGGAGTTCTCCGAGGCCAGCGCGGCAGCGGGCGTGCTGGTGCGCCCCTACGGCACCGACGGGGTGCGGATCACCATCGGCGATCCCGACGAGAACGATGCCTTCCTCGCTTTCGCCACCGGCGACGGCCTGCCGATCTGGAAGTCGCGCCAGGTCTGACCGTCACCGGCCGAGCGACCGGGCCAGGATGGGCCACGCGTCGTGCAGGTCCTGCTGCCAGTAGGGCCACGAGTGGGTGCCGGTGGGCCGGTAGTGGAACGTCGCGGGGATGGCCAACTCCCGCAGCCGGTCGTCGAACAGTTGCGTGCAGCGCAGGGCGGCCGCCTCGAGCGCCGCGCCGAGGGTCAGTGCGCTGAGCCCGTCCACGGTGGTCGGGTCGTCCAGCGGCCCGGCCGCGCCGTTACCCGTCGCGACGTAGATCTCCTTGCCGCGCAACGCCTCCGCGTTGCGCATGGGATCGTTCGCCGCCCACTCCGGGTCGCCGTCCGGTCCCCACATGTTGTCCGCGTCGCCGCCCTTCCAGGCGACGGTGGCACGCACCGACAGCCGGGAGTCGGCCTGGCCGTTGTCGGCGCAGCCACTGAAGGCCGCGACGCCGCGGTACATGGCGGGGTGCCGGGTCGCGAGATTCAGTGCCGCGTGCGCGCCCATCGACAGTCCTGCGATCGCGTTGACGCCGTTGCCCCGGAACTGGGTGTCGATCAGCGGCGGCAGTTCCGTGGTCAGGAACGTCTCCCACTCGTCGACCCCGAGGGCGGGGTCCGGCTGCTTCCAGTTCGTGTAGTAGCTGCCGGTGCCGCCGACCGGCAGCACCACATTGACGTCCTTGTCCGCGAAGAAGTCCACGGCGTCGGTCTTCAGCGTCCAGGTGCTCTCCTGGTAGTCCGACTCCTCGCCCCCGCCCGCGCCGTCGAGCAGGTACAGCGTGGGCCTGGCGGCGGACCGGTCCGCGGGCAGCAGCACCTGCACCTGCACCACCTCGCCCATCGACGGGGAGTGCACGAACACGGCGGCGCGACGCTCGGTGAGCATGGTGACGTGGTCGACGGAGGCGGCCTGACGGGCCAGTCCGGGCCCACGCGGGCCGGCCGCGGCGACCGAGGGGAAAAGGCCGCACAGGGCCATCGAAAGAGCCATTGTCGCGAGTAGCTTCATGGGCCCACCTCGAGCGACTGCCCGCCGGGTGCGGGCGAACCGCTGCCCGTCAAGGTAGCGGACTTTCCACCGCCGAGTGATGTCCCACACCGAAATCTGTTGCCGCGCCGCCTCACTCGGGAATCCTGTTGGACGACCGTCCTGGATGCCGGGCGCCAGGTCAGGGCGCTGCCGGTCGGCACCTCCTGCCGCGACGGCATCCGGCGTGCCTTCGCGACCCGCCGTGCGGCGGGTCGCGCTTCGCCCGAATCCCGGCGCCCGTCACCACCGCGGCGGTAACCTCGGTGTTCCCGGTCCTCTCCCCAGAGGTGCACATGCGCACACACCGACCGCTCCGCCCCCGCTCCGTCCGCGCCGCGGCCCTGGCAGCCGCCGTCTGCGCCGGGCTGTCGTCCCTCACCGGGTGTTCCGACGCCAGCGCCGGCGGCATCACGGGCGCCTCGGCCGAAAACGGCGTCTCCGGAACCTTTTACGGGACACCGACGGGTATCGGGGCCGGCTCCGCCCGCGCGTACGTGACGCTCGACGCGGACGGCCGGCCCACCGACGTCGGCATCCGGATGACCGCCGCCGCCCTCGACGGGCTGCCCGACGCGCCGATGACCGAGTTCCCGCTCGCGATGCCGGCGCAGGGCGCCTCGACGATCTTCGACAGCGTCGTGGTGGACTGGAACGCGCACGGCCACAACCCCGCGGGGCTGTTCGACAAACCCCATTTCGACATGCATTTCTACATGGTCGACGCGGCCACCATTGCCGAGAACGACCCGCTGCGACTGGACTACCTCCCCCGCGCCGGAAACCTGCCGCCGGCAGCGCAGATGCCGACGAACTACTCGCCGCCGGAGGGACTTCCGGTCCTGACGAACGTCCCGAAGATGGGCCAGCACTGGACGAACAACGCCGACGTCCTGGCGCCCGGCGGGTTCGACTTCACCCAGACGTTCATTGCGGGCTCCTGGGACGGCGCGTACACGTTCATGGAGCCGATGATGACGCGCGAGTGGCTGCTGACGAGGTCGTCGGCGGACGAGGAGATCTCGCAACCGGAGATCTACCCGAAACCGGGCCGCTACCCCACCACCTACTCGGTGAACTACGACGCCGGCGCCGACGAGTACGTGCTCGAGCTCGCCGGAATGCAACCACGGCCGTAATCGGTTTCCCCGCTTGTAGATTCGCCGTTCGCACCGATCCTCCGGAGTTGACGGTCGCGGCGCCCGGCGACCCGGCCACCGCCTTTTCACCCGCGGTGATCGGGGCGATTCGCCCGACGCTTGCGCGACGGCGGGTTTACAGTCGAATTCGGCTCTTCCTTCGTCTGGTCCAGGTGAGGTAACGAAATGAACCTGATCAACAGAACGGCAGCATCCACCCTGATCGCCGCGGCCATGATCGCAGGCCCGGGAATCGCACAGGCCGGCGCCGCTACCGGCCCGCCCGGCCAGGCAGTCCCCGGCGTCCACCAGGTCGACTCGCCCGAGAAGCAGGCCGCCTTCGAGCACATGCTCAACGAACTCAACCTCGGCTGGGCCAACGGCGGCGCAGCCGGGACAGCGATCGGCTCCGTCGCGGGCCTCGGCATCGGATGCATCTCGATGTTCCCCGGCAGCCTCGCGGGGTGCATCATCGGCGCCCCCACCGGTGCGATCATCGGCGCCCTCGCCGGCATGGCCACCGGCAACCCCAACGCACAGAAGGCGATTCAGGACTACATCAACACGCCGTAGGCCCGAGGACTGCCGTCAACTCACGGTTGACGGCACCGTGTCGTCAACCTATGGTTGACGCATGACGAATCCCGTACGCATGACCAACCCGGTGCGGCTCGACGAGCTGATCGAGGCCATCAAGAAGGTCCACCCCGACGCCCTGGACCAGCTCTCCGACGCGGTCCTCGCCGCCGAACACCTCGACGAGGTCGCGGACCACCTGATCGGCCACTTCGTCGACCAGGCCCGGCGCACCGGCGCGTCCTGGACGGACATCGGCAAGAGCATGGGCGTCACCAAGCAGGCGGCCCAGAAGCGGTACACGACCAAGGCCGCGGACCAGCCGTCCGACCTGGACCCGAACGACGGCTTCAGCCGGTTCACCCCGCGCGCCCGGAACGTGGTGATGGCCTCGCAGAACGAGGCCCGGGCCGCCGGCAACCCCGAGATCCGGCCCGCCCACCTGGTGCTGGGCCTGCTGGCCGAGCCGGCGGGCATCGCGGCGAAGGCGGTGCTCGCGCAGGGGGTGTCCCTGGACGACGTCCGCACGGCCGCGGCCGCGACCCTGCCGACCGCCGTCGACGCCGCCGCCGTGCCTGCGCTCATCCCGTACGACGCGCAGGCGCGCAAGGTGCTGGAGCTGACCTTCCGCGAGGCACTGCGGCTGGGCCACAACTACGTCGGGACCGAGCACCTGCTGCTCGCGCTGCTCGAACTCGAGAACGGCTCCGGCCCGCTCAGCGGCCTCGGCGTGGACAAGACGGCCGCCGAGGCGCACATCGCCGACGCCGTGGCGGCCGCGGTCGCGGCGATGGACGCGCAGTAGCCGCACCGGAAGCATGAAAGGGCCCCGACCTGCAGGTACCAGGTCGGGGCCTTTGCGGAAGCGGAGGGATTTGAACCCCCGGTGGGTTTAACGCCACGCTCGCTTTCAAGGCGAGTGCATTCGGCCGCTCTGCCACGCTTCCGTGGCGAATCTTAGCCGCCGCGTCCGGCGGCGTCCGAGCGCCCCGCGGGTCAGGCCTCGTCGCGCTTGCCGAGTGCGGCGTCGACCTTGCCGAACACCTCGGCCACCCCGGTCAGCTCCGCGGGCTCGAGCAGGTCGATCAGGTAGTTGCGCACGCCCCGCACGTGGGTGGGCGCGGCCTCCGCGAGCTTCTCCCGACCCTGGTCGGTGATGACGGCCAGCACGCCGCGGCCGTCGTCGACGCAGGTGCTGCGGACGACCAGTCCCTCGGACTCCATGCGCCGCACCTGGTGGGTCAGCCTGCTCCGCGAGGAGAGGACCCCGTCGGCCAGTTCGCTCATCCGCACCGAGCCGTCCGGCGACTCGGAGAGCATCACCAGGATCCGGTAGTCGGCCAGCGAGAGTCCGTGGCCTGCCTGCAGCTCCCGGTTGAGCACCTCCATCAGCCGCTGACTGCCCTCGATGAACCCACGCCAGGCGCGCATCTCCGCGCCGTCGAGCCACCGCGGGGTGGAGCCGGTTTCGTCGGGTGTTTCTGTCAGCACGGGCCCATTCTAGTGCGGGCGCCGCTCAACTACCGACCACACGGTTTCCACTGCGGCGCCCGCCGACCGCTACCTGGCGGGCGCACTCTTCACCAGGTCGGCCGTGACGGCGAGACCGCGGAGCCGGCCGGCGAGTTCCGCGGGGACCACCTGGTATCCACCGCCCGCACGCCAAATCAGCTGCGCGGTGCCGTCCTCGCCGCTGAACCGAGCGACCCGCCCGCCGTCGACCTCGACCTCGGCGGCCACCGGGTGACCCATCGGCCCCTCGGCGCCGCCGAGATGGTGCCACGCCTCGAGGATCGAGCCGCGGATCAGCCAGGCGCCCGCCGCCGGGGCCCAGTAGACGGTGGCCCCGTCCGCAGCGCTGAAGTCGCTGAAGCGGTCCGACCCGCCCAGCGCCTCCTCCTCGTCGGTCGTCGGGAAGCCGAGCGCACCGGCCGGACCGCCGAGTTCGCGGTACCGCTCCAGGATCAGGCCGTACATGACGTGGGCGCCGGTCCCCGGCGAGTAGTAGATGGCGCCGCCGGTGTAGTCGCGGCCGGCGCCCGTCCCCACCGGGTACGCCTCCCCGACGGGGTGGCCGAGCGGCGAGTCGGCGCCGCCCCAGGACCGGTACTTCGCCTCGATCTCGTCGTGCGCGACAGGTGCCGGCGCGGCGGGCGACAGCTCGGCCACCGCGGGGGCCGCGGCGGACAGGACCGCACCCGCCGTCGCCACGCCCGCCACCACGCAGCGAATGAACCGCGAACTTCCAGACCGACGCACCGAGGCACCCGTTCCCCTTCGGGGCGCCCGCCCGACACCGGCGCCGAATGCGGACAACTTAAACGACCGCAAGGGAACCGAGGGTGCACAGTGGTCGAGGTAACACCCCGCCCCCGCGGGCGGCGCCGCGGTAGGCCAGGTCAACCCGCTAGTCACCCGCGAATATCACCCTCGGCGTCACCCGACCGCACCGCGGCAACAGGCAACGGGCGTCAGCCACCGAGCACCGAGGCGTCCAGCTCGGCAACGGACGCGAACCCGGCCAGCCCGAGGGTCACGTCGAGGTCCGCCAGCAACACCCGAAGAGCATGGCGCACACCGTCCTTGCCCGCCAGGCCGAGCCCGTACACCCAGGGCCGGCCGTAGAGCACCGCGTCGGCGCCGAGCGCGAGTGCGGTGACAACATCGGCGCCGCAACGGATCCCGGAGTCGAGCAGCACGTCCGCCCGCTCCCCCACCGCAGCCGCGACCGGACCGAGCGCGTCCAGGGCCGCGATCGCCCCGTCGACCTGCCGGCCGCCGTGGTTGCTCACCACCACGCCCGAGGCGCCGGCGTCGACCACGGCCCGGGCGTCGTCCGGGTGCACGATCCCCTTTACCGCGATCGGCAGGTCGGTCCACTCCCGCAGGCGCGCCACGTCACTCGTCCGGATCGAGTGGTTGCCGAACATCGACACCCAGGTGAGTACCGCCATCTGCATGGCCTCGACGCTCTCCTCCGGCGCGACGGCCAGCCGGGAGCGGAACACCGGGTCGGACAGGTAGTTCGCAATTCCCTTGCCCTGCAAGAACGGCAGGTGCCCGAGTTCGAGATCGCGTGGACGCCAGCCCATTCCGGGGGTGTCCGCGGTCAGCACGATGGCCTTGGCCCCGGCCGCGGTGGCCCGCCGCACCAGCGACTCGGCCACCTCGTCGTCCGACGGCCAGTACAGCTGGAACCACCAGTTCTCCCCCGACACCGCGCCGACCCGCTCGATCGGGGTGGACGCCGCCGTGGACAGCACCGAGCCGATGCCGAGTTCGGCCGCGACCTCGCCGACCGCCAGCTCCGCGTCCGGATGCACCAGCTCGAGCACCCCGACCGGCGCGGTCAGCACCGGTGCGGCCAGACGGGTGCCGAGCACCTCCACGCTCAGGTCCCGCGCATCCGCCGCGGCGGTCCCGCGCAGCATCCGCGGCACCAGGGCGTGACGGCCGAACGCCGCCATGTTCGCCGCCGCGGTCCGCTCCGTCGACGCGCTGCCCGCGATGTACCCGAACGCCTCCGGCGACAGGGTGGTGCGGGCGAGGTCCTCGAGTCCGGCCGCCGTCATCGGGAGCGGCGGCACCGCGCCGCTCAGACCGGCGAAGTAGATCTCGTTCTGCAGGTTGCCGAAGTTCGTCACCGGCGTGACGGTAGCCGCTGACCCGGCTCCTGCGGGGCTGTTGCGCCCACCGTGTCGCGGGGCGCCCACTCGGCTAGCGTCGACACATGCGTGCAATCACCTACTCCACCCCCGGCGGACCCGAAGTGCTTGCCTGGACGGAGGTTCCCGACCCCAGCCCCGGTCCGGGCGAGGTGCTCATCGAGGTCGCGGCGACCGCCGTCAACCGCGCCGACATCGTGCAGCGTCGCGGCTACTACCCGCCGCCGCCCGGCGCCAGCGACATCCTCGGGCTGGAGTGCTCCGGCACCGTCGCCGCGCTCGGCGAGGGCGCGGAAGGCTGGTCCGTGGGCGACCGGGTCTGCGCGCTGCTCGCGGGTGGCGGCTACGCGGAGCTGGTGACCGCCCCGGCCACCCAGCTGCTCCCCGTGCCCGACGGCGTGGACCTCCACGCCGCCGCCGCGCTGCCGGAGGTGGCGTGCACGGTGTGGTCGAACCTCGTGATGATCGGGGGCATGCACGCCGGCCAGTTGGTGCTGATCCACGGCGGCGGGGGCGGCATCGGCACCCACGCGATCCAGGTGGCCGTCGCGCTCGGCGCCACCGTCGTCACCACCGCCGGCTCGGCGGGCAAGCTCGCCGCCTGCCGCGAGCTCGGCGCCGCCGTCACCGTCAACTACAAGGACGAGGACTTCGTCACGGCGGTGGCCGCCACCGGCCGCGGCGCGGACCTGATCCTCGACAACATGGGCGCCGCCTACCTGGGCCGCAACATCGACGCCCTCGCGATGGACGGGCAGCTGTGCGTGATCGGCATGCAGGGCGGGCGGGTCGGCGAACTGGACCTGGGCACGCTGGTGGCCAAGCGCGGCCGGGTGTTCGCGACCGGACTGCGGGGCCGGCCGGCGACCGGCCCGTCCGGCAAGGCGGAGATCGTCTCGGCGGTCACCGAGCAGCTGTGGCCGATGATCGCGGACGGCCGGGTGCGGCCGGTGGTGCACACGGAGCTGCCGATCACCGACGCCGCGGCCGGGCAGCTGCTGCTCGACTCCCCCGACACGGTCGGCAAGGTGGTGCTGGCGGTGCGGTGACTGGCCTCAGCCGAGGGCGGAGACGGCGCGCGCCAGCTGGTCGATCTCGTACCGGGTCGTGTACGGCGCCAGGCCGACGGTGACGGCCCCGCCCTCCTCGTTCACCCCGAGGGAGTCCAGCAGCCGGCTGCCGCGTCCGCCGACCACGGTGCCGATCCGGTTGGCCGTGAAGTGCTCGGAGACCTTCTCCGCCGGGACACCCGCGACCGTGAAGCTCAGCGTCGGGACCCGACTGTTCGAGGTGCCGATCAGCGTCACCTGCGGCAGCCGGCGCAGCGACGCCATCAGGTGCTCGAAGATCCGGTCGTGGTAGTCCTGCAACGAGCTGATCGACGTCTCGAGGCGCTCGCGGCGCGACCCGCTCGCGGTCTCGTCGAGCCCGGCGAGGTAGTCGATCGAGGCGGTCAACCCGGCCAGCATCGCGTACTGGTGCCCGCCGATCTCGAGCCGCTCGGGGCCGCGGGCCTTCGGGTTCAACGACACCGCGGGGATCCGGTCGATCAGGCTCGGGTCCCGGAAGACCAGGGCGCCGACCTGCGGACCGCCCCAGCTCGGCGCGTTCACCGCGAGGACGTCCGCCCCGAGTTCGTGGATGTCGACGTGCGCGTACGGCGCGGCGGCGATGGCGTCGACCACCAGCAGCCCGCCCATCTCGTGGGCCCGGTCCGCGGCGACCCGCACGTCCGGTGCCGACCCGACGATCGGCGAGGCCGCCGTCAACGCGACGAGCCGGGTGGTCGGCCCGATCAGTTCCGCGAACTGCCAGCTGGGCAGCTCGCAGGTGTCGATCTCGACCTCGGCCCAGCGCACCTGCGCGCCGTACCGGTTCGCCACCCGCAGCCACGGGGCGACGTTCGCCTCCTCGTCGAGGCGGGAGAGCACCACCCCGGTGCCCAGGCCCAGTCGCGAGCTCAGCGCCTCCGCCAGCCAGGCCAACAACGTGGACCGCTCGGGGCCGAGGACGACGCCGGCGGGATCGCCGCCGACCAGGTCGGCGACCGCCTCCCGCGCGGACTCCAGGATGGCGGCGCTGCGCCGCGCGGAGACGTGACTGCCGGTGTGCGAGGACCCGGCGCTGCGGAAGGCGGTGGACACCGCCGTCGCGACCAGGTCCGGATGTTGCATTCCCGCCTGGGGATCGAGATGGATCCAACCGTCACCGAGCGACGGGATGAGGCCCCGTACCCGGGCGACGTCGTAAGCCATGCCCGACAGCCTAGAACTTGGGCGGCGTCCGGGTGCCAGTGGGACCGGTGCTATGTGAGAACTCACAACAACTTCCGCGCTGGCACGACGCCGTTTCCGGTCCCGGCCCCGGGCACGGGCTTAGCGGAACGCGGGCAAACCCGACAAGATGGAGCCCATGACTTCCCCGGAGAATGAACACGTCGTCGTGATCGGACCCGACGGTCAACCCGCCGGCGCGCCCACCGCCGACGCCGCCCAGGACGCCGCGGCGAAGGACCCCGCCGCCAACGGCAAACCGGCCGCGGCCAACGGCGAGTCGGAGGAGTCCCTGGCGGACATGGTCGAGCAGCCGGCGAAGGTGATGCGCATCGGGACCATGATCAAGCAGCTGCTCGAGGAGGTCCGGGCGGCCCCGCTCGACGACGCCAGCCGCGCTCGGCTCCGGGAGATCCACAGGTCCTCGATCCGGGAACTCGAACAGGGGCTGGCACCGGAACTGCGGGAGGAGCTCGAACGGCTGACCCTGCCGTTCAGCGACGACTCCGTGCCCACCGACGCCGAGCTGCGGATCGCACAGGCGCAGCTGGTCGGCTGGCTCGAGGGACTGTTCCACGGCATCCAGACCGCGCTGTTCGCCCAGCAGATGGCGGCGCGGGCGCAGCTCGAGCAGATGCGGGGCCAGGGCGCCCTGCCGCCCGGGCTGGGCGGTCCCGTCCACGGGCACGGTCAGTCGAGCGCGGGCACCGGCCAGTACCTGTAGGCCCTCAGGGGTACAGCATCCGGGCCAGCGGCCGGACATACCCCGCAGGGTACGAAACCGGGCATCGCGGGCGGCCCGACGGGTTCGGTGACCAGGGCGGTCGGCGGACGCTAGTACTGTGGTCGCTTGTGCATCAGCCGACCGTAGACATCGCGAGCGAATCATCGCCGGCCTCGGACTCGCAGACGTTCCGTCGCGCGTTCAAGGACATGCGTGACGGCTTCGCGCAGCGCGAACTCTGGCTGCACCTGGGCTGGCAGGACATCAAGCAGCGGTACCGCCGGTCGGTGATCGGCCCGTTCTGGATCACCATCGCGACCGGCGTCCAGGCGGCCGCAATGGGCCTGCTGTACTCGGCGCTGCTCGACATCCCGCTCGACGAGTTCCTGCCGTACGTGACGGTCGGCCTGATCGTGTGGGGCCTGATCAGCGCGTCGATCCTGGAGGGCTCGGACGTCTTCGTCGCCAACGAGGGCCTGATCAAGCAGTTGCCGTCGGCGCTGAGCGTGCACGTGTACCGGCTGGTGTGGCGGCAACTGCTCTTCTTCGCGCACAACCTGCTGATCTACGTGATCATGCTGGTCGCGTTCGGGGTGTGGCGGAACCTGACCTGGCCGGACCTGGCGGCGATCCCGGCGCTGGGGCTGATCGTGCTCAATGCCCTGTGGGTCTCGATCGTGTTCGGAATCTTCGCCACCCGCTACCGCGACATCCTGCCGATCCTCAGCAGCCTGACGCTGCTGCTGTTCGTGCTGACACCGATCATGTGGACCACCGAGTCCCTGAAGAACCAGGGCGGCGAGGCCGCCGAGCGCGTCAAGCTGGCCGAGCTGAACCCGCTCTACCACTATCTCGAGATCATCCGTGCCCCCATGCTCGGCAAGCCGCAGGAGGCGTACCACTGGTACATCGTGCTGGCCATCACCGTCGCCGGCTGGGCCTTCGCGCTGTTCGCGTTGCGCAAGTACCGGGCCCGCGTGCCCTACTGGGTTTAGGGGTCTGGCTATGACAACACTTGCGATCGAAGCGACGGGGAAATGACGACACTGGCGAGCGAAGCGGCGCGGAAATGACGACACTGGCGAGCGAAGCGACGGGGAAATGACACAGCATGTGAGCATCGAGACGCACGGGGCCTGCGTCGACTTCCCCATTTTCGACGCCAAGTCCCGGTCGCTGAAGAAGGCGTTCCTCGGCAAGGCCGGCGGCTCCATCGGCCGCAACGACTCCGACGTGGTGGTCGTCGAGGCGCTCAAGGACATCACTCTCTCACTCAAGGAGGGTGACCGCGTCGGGCTGGTCGGTCACAACGGCGCGGGCAAGTCCACGCTGCTGCGACTGCTCTCGGGCATCTACGAGCCGACCCGGGGCAGCGCCCGGATCCGGGGCCGCGTCGCCCCCGTCTTCGACCTCGGCGTCGGCATGGACCCGGAGATCTCCGGGTACGAGAACATCATCATCCGCGGCCTGTTCCTCGGCCAGACCCGCAAGCAGATGCTCGCGAAGATGGACGAGATCGCGGAGTTCACCGAGCTCGGCGAGTACCTGTCGATGCCGCTGCGCACCTACTCCACGGGCATGCGGGTGCGCGTCGCAATGGGCGTCGTCACCAGCATCGACCCGGAGATCCTGCTGCTCGACGAGGGCATCGGCGCCGTCGACGCGGAGTTCATGAAGAAGGCCCGCATCCGGCTGCAGAAGCTGGTGGAGCGCTCCGGCATCCTGGTCTTCGCCAGCCATTCCAACGAGTTCCTGGCGCAGCTGTGCGACAGCGCGATGTGGATCGACCACGGCCAGGTTCGCATGCACGGCGAGATCGAGGACGTGGTGCGCGCCTACGAGGGCCCCGAGGCCGCCTCGCACGTGGCCCGCACCATCGCCGAGATCGCGGCCGAGAAGGCCGGCGTCGCCCGCGGTGAGGGCGCGTGAGCGCCACCGAACCGCGCATCGTCGGGGTGGTCGTCACCCACAAGCGTCGTGAACTGCTCGCCGAGTCCCTGAAGGTGCTCGCCGGACAGACCCGTCCGCTGGACCACCTGGTGGTGGTGGACAACGCCGACGAGGCCGACGTCCGCGAGCTCGTCGAGGGCGCCGGCATCCCCTGCACCTACCTCGGCTCCCGGCACAACCTCGGCGGCGCGGGCGGCTTCGCGCTCGGCATGCTGTACGCGCTCTCCCTCGGCGCGGACTGGGTGTGGCTCGCCGACGACGACGGCCGTCCCGACGGCCCCGACGTGCTCGCGACCCTGCTGGACTGCGCCACCCGGCACGGGCTGGCCGAGGTCTCGCCCGTGGTGTGCGACATCGACGAGCCTGACCGGTTGGCCTTCCCGCTGCGCCGCGGCCTCGAATGGCGACGGCTGCGCTCCGAACTGGGCGAGGAGGACCTGCTGCCGGGCATCGCGTCACTGTTCAACGGCGCGCTGTTCTCCGCCGCCGCCATCGACGCGGTCGGCGTGCCGGACCTGCGACTGTTCGTCCGCGGCGACGAGGTGGAGCTGCACCGCAGGCTGGTCCGCTCGGGGCTGCCGTTCGGCACCTGCCTGCAGACCGCGTACGTGCACCCCAACGGCGCCGACGAGTTCAAGCCGATCCTGGGCGGCCGGATGCACACGCAGTACCCCGACAACGAGACCAAGCGCTTCTTCACGTACCGCAACCGCGGCTACCTGATGGCCCAGCCCGGCATGCGAAAGCTGTTGCCGCAGGAGTACGCCCGGTTCGGCTGGTACTTCCTGGTCTCCCAGCGTGACCCGGCCGGCTTCCGGGAGTGGATGCGACTGCGCAAGCTCGGCCGCCAGGAGCGGTTTGCCCGACCGTAATCGTCTGGGCCGCAACAGGTTACGAACCGAAGCACTGGATCTGCCCCGGCGGCGCCCGGATCGGTTCCCGCCGTCCACCTGCCGACATCGCCGCAGGCTGGCAGCATGGGACGCATGCTGCATCGCATGCGCCGCAATGCCCGGCTGAAGCTGCAACGCGCGGTCGCGGAGGTGGTCCACGAGTCCGAGAGGCATCACCGGATCAAGCTGGAGGACCAGCACGACCAGGTGCTGGCCGAGCTGACCGCCACCAACGGCGAACTGAGCCGGGTGCTCGGCGAACTCGCCGCCGTGCGCGACCAGGTCGCCGCCGTGCGCGACCAGGTCGCCGCCGTACGTGACCAGCTCGCCGCCCACGAGCGGCGTGCCCGCCGCGACCTCGGCTACGCCCAGGACCTGCGGGCCGCCGCCGAGAGCGCCGCGTTCGTCGTCGAGAAGATGCCGCAGGCGCCCCCGTTCGCCACCCCCCACGAGACCCTGAGGTTCGCGCTGTCGCAGGTGTCCGGGCCGGGGATGGCGCTCGAGTTCGGGGTGGCGGGCGGCACCACGCTGCGGATCGTGGTCGAGGAACTCGGCGCCCGGCCGGGCGTGACGCCGGTCGCCGGGTTCGACGTGTTCAGCGGGCTGCCCGAGACCTGGCGGACCGGGTTCCCGGCCGGCGAGTTCGCCCAGGAGTCCCTGCCCCGCGTGCCGGGGGCGCAACTGGTGCCCGGACTGTTCGCGGACACCCTGCCGGCGTTCCTCGACGCGCACCCGGGTCCGGTGGCCTTCGCGCACCTGGACGCGGACCTGTACTCGTCGACGGCGACCGTCCTCGAGCTGCTCGGGGAGCGGTTCCGGGACGGAACGGTGCTCGTCTTCGACGAGTTCTTCAACTACCCGGGCTGGCGGTCGCACGAGTACCGGGCGTGGACGGAGTTCGTCGCACGCACCGGCGTCGGCTACGAGTACCTCGGCTACACCGCCGACCACGAGCAGGTGGCGGTGCGGCTCACCGGGCGGTGAGCCGCGGCCGCGTCACTCGCCGTACAGGCGCGCCCAGTTCTCCCTGCTGGTGAGCTGCGGCATCGCGGCCCGGTACTGGCGTTGGACGTCCGGGGTCCGCTCTCGCAGGGCCTTCAGCGCGGCGCGGCCGCGCACCAGCAGTGCGAGCGCACGCTTCTTGTCCCGCTTGCGGACTCGAACACCCTCCTGTGAGCTGTCGGTGACGACCGCATGCGAGAACAGTGACACGTGCCACCAGTGTGCGTCGGCCGCGGAGATCGCGACGGGATGCGCGGGCAGCGTGCCCCGCCACTGGGACAGCGCACGCTTGGCGAGCACCGCCCATTCCAGGCTCTTGCTCGGGAAGGGTCCCGCCGGGGTGATGACCATGTCCGCGGGACGCAGGTCCGGGACGTCGTTGCCGCTGTGCCGGGCCGTCTCGCCGTACTCGGCGCGCTCACGCCGAATCGCACCCGCCGCCTCCATGCCACCGTCCTCGAGGTGACCGGGACCCTTCAGGAAGTCCTCGACTGCCTTGATCAGGGTGAACGCCATGCCGTACTGCATCGAGACGAGGTAGCGGTACAGATCGGTCCGCAGCTGCTTCGCCAGCTTCTTGCCGTCGAGATCGATGTGCATGACCGCGGTGATCATCGCGTTGCGGATGTTGAAGTAGCGATGCCACTCGTCCCAGTCCTTCCATGCGAAGTCCGCATGCCACACGGCGGCGCCCGGCAAAGTCACGGTCGCGAATCCGTTCGCGCGCGAACGGTAGCCGAACTCGATGTCGTCCCACTGGAAGAAGAGCGGCAGCGGGTAACCGACCTGGGAAACGATCTCCGACGGGATCAGGCACGACCACCAGCCGTTGTAGCCGGCATCGACGCGGGTTTCCTGCCGCTTCTTGAGCACGTTCCGGTCGAGGAACGCGTCCTTGACCTGGATCCCTGCCTGCAGCTTCTGCAGGTCGGCCACCTCGGCCCCCACGTGAACCCGGTCGGGATGGAGCAGGTAGAGCATCTGCGCCCCGATGATCGCGGGCTCGACCGTCAGGTTCGCAAACGTGTTTAGCCGGACCACTGCCTCCGGCTCGCACAGCACGTCGTCGTCCATGAAGATGACGTTGGCCGGCTCGGACCGGTCCACCCCCTGAACCTCGAACAGGCCCCTGGTGAAGCCGCCGGCCCCGCCCAGGTTCGGCTGGGTGATGTAGACCAACTTGTCACCGAGCAGCTCGGAGACGCGGGTGAACTCGGGACGGCTCTGCACCTGGTCCGTGCCCTGGTCCACCACGTACACGGCCTCGACGTCGCGGAGCGCGACCGGATCGTCGGCCATTGCGGCCAACGTTGCCGCGCAGTCGTCGGCACGGTTGAAGGTGCAGATCACCACGGCCGCGGGCCGGAGGGGGCCCTCGAACGGAACACTCCACTCGGCGTTCTCAACGGTCAGCTCGTCGCTCTGGGTGCTGATGCGCGCGAAGAGTGCGCCCCCGTCGAGGAACCGGTCGACCTTGGCAGTCAGCGAGATGCGCTGCGACGCGCTGTTCGTGTCCACCGCCTCCGTGGCAACCGTCCGCTTGCGGCCGTTGAAGTCCGTGGCGATCAGTTCGACGGTGCCCGCCCCCGCCACGTCGGCGACGAACCGGACCTCCGTAGCGGTGGTCCAGCGCTGCCAGTAGCTGGCCGGGAAGCGGCCGAAGTAGGTGTTGGTGTCGACACTGCTCTTGCGTCCGAGGTGTGCGCGGGTGCGCTCGCGAACAACGGACCCCGTGACATCGGCGTACATGTCGTCACTGACCAGGCTCGACGGCCCCACGAACAGGGCGCGCTGCACGGTGAGCAGACCCGGGTCGCGTGTGGGCGCCGGGGTCGGTCGATCAGTAGTCGTGGTCGTAGACGTCGACGTGCTCGTCACAACTGCTTCAGCCTCATCCATACCGTCGAACTACCTCTCAGAACCTTCTGGTGCGCAGGGCACAATCGGGGCCAAGGCTACCAACCACCGATGCCGGTGACCGATTCGCGAGTCTTCACCCCATCGCTCGGTCGACTAGCCTCACCTTGGCCAGGGGGCATGTGGCCCCACCCCACGTTGTCTTGGAGCCCATGTGAACACCGTCCCCGCCGCGCCGGATTCGACGCGGAGGCGACGGTGGCTGTGGGGCTCGATCACCGTTCTGATGGTGGCGGCGGGTTACGTCACGGTGCTGTCGGTCAACGACCGCTTCTTCTACATGGACGATACCGAGTCCGGCGCGATCCCGAACTGGATCTATCTAGGCCGCATCCTCCGCACCGGCACGATGCCTTCTCTGACGCCCGAGCAGTGGATGGCCGGCAACTATCCGGTGGAGGGACAGGGCGGGCTGTGGAATCCCGTCCAGATCGCGATCAACATGATTGCGCCCTCGGTGGACAACATGGTGCTGTTCGCGACGGCCACGAAGTTCGCCTTCGCGGCGATCATGGCCCTCGGCGTCTACCGGGTCTGCCTCGAATACGGGGCGCGACCAGCGTGGGCGGCGGTGGCGGGCGTCGCTGTTTCCTTCACCGGATTCTCGCTGTTCTACGATCAGGCGTCCTGGGTGACGGCACTGACGAGTACCGCCTGGGTGTTGCAGGCGTGGGCCAGCGCCGTCCGATACTCGCGGGGACGCTCCGGTCCGCTCCCGACGTTCGTGTTCCTCTACCTCGCGCTCAGCGTCGGCTACCTCCACCCCGCGCTGTGCGCAGGCATCCTGGTCGCCTGCCTCGCCGTCGGCGAATACCTGTACCAGGGCAAGTGGCAGCCGTCGCTGCGACTCCTCGTCGTGGGTGCCTGCGCGGGCGCGGCGGGGGCGATCACCTTTCTGCCCGGCGCCCTCTCGGGCGATGTCACCTGGCGCACCGATGAGGGCAACGTCTACAACGACAACTTCCTCACCGCGCCGTGGTCGGAGACATTCACTGCGAGCATGCCGTCGGCGCTGCCGGCGATTCAGGCGTGGCAGGGCGAGGTGCAACCGTGGCCGGTCACCTACATCGCGTGGTTCCTGATTCCGGCGCTGGCGTTCGTCGACTGGCAGGCTGTCGGCAAAACGCTCCGCAGTTTGTCCGGGACGCTGATCTTCCTGGGCGTCATGCTGATCGCGGCCGCCGGGCCGAGCAGCCTGGGACCCCTGCGCTGGCCGGGCCGGGTGCTGCCGTTCGTTGCGTTCGCCGCACTGATCGTGGTCTGTGTGCTGCTCAGCAGGCACGGCACGCTGCGTTCGTTGAGGACACGGTGCGTCGTGGGCGCAGTACTGGTCGCCGTCATGGTGCTTCGCGCGGGGTCGTCCACTCCGCTTCTGTTCGGTACGCACCTGCTGTGGGGTCTGGTGATCCTGGCGGCCGGTGCCGCTGTCCTGTTTGTGGCGTCCCGCTTCGGGATCGCCGCGGTGGCCGGGCTGCTGATGGCGTCCACCCTGCCGGTGGTGCACTTCCAGGTCAGCGAGAACCCGTACGAGTCGCAGTGGCTGCTGCCGGCCAAACAGTCCGAGGCCAAGGCCGCCTTCCCCGACTGGGCAGGCAACAACCTCCAGTTGGGCACCCGCGACCTGGAGCCCCGCGAGAACCTGACGCTGGACGCCACCTGGAGCACCCTGACCTGGGGAAATTACGCCAAGTTACTCGACCTCAGCTATGTCAACGCCTACACCTCCATCGGGTTCGAGGAGTTCGGGGACAGGTTGTGCATGGAGTACGACGGTTCGACCTGCTACGACAGCGTGTTTGACGCCTTCGCCACCGAGCCGACGACCGGCATGACCTATGTCGACCTCATGTTGATCGACCGCGTAATCCTGCAGAGGGCCCAGTACCCGGATGCGGACGCCAACCCGGCGCCGCCCGGCTGGAAGTGGACGCAGTACCCGGAGAACCCACATGTAGCGGACTTCGCATACGTGCTCGAGCGCATCGACGGGCCCATCTCCCACCGAAACGGACGTGTCGCGCACGCGGAGGACGTGACCGCGCGGAGCGTCGCCGAGACCGATGCGACCAGCTCGGTGAACGTCAGTTCGCCCGACGGCGGCCGGGTGGTCTTCGCGCGGTTGGACTGGCCCGGGTACTCGGCCACGCTGAACGGCGAACCAGTCGGGACCTACGCCGTGGACGGCATCTTCGTCGCGGTCGACGTCCCCGCCGGTACCGTCGACGGGACGCTGAACCTGACCTGGACACCGCCCGGAAGATCGATCGGTCTCGCCGGCATCGGCCTCGGCCTTCTCGGCCTTGCCGTCCTCGAGGTGCACTTCCTGCGTTCGCGCCGCGCGGGCCCGGCCGCTCGGGATCCCGCCGCCGTCGCGGCGTGACGCGGACGGCCGCGAGACCATCCGCCGAAATGAGCGCGGAAACACGCAGCACGCGCAGGATCGTGTGCAGTCGCTCAGTGCCGCCCGCGTAAACTCGCAGCCCGTGACCTCCGATGACGCCCGACCCACGGTGGCGCCGCACCGAATGTCCGTCGTGGTGCCGGTGTACCAGGGCGCCCAGACCCTGCGCGACCTGATCGACGAGATCCTGCCGTGGACGACGACCCGATTCACCCCGGCAGGCCGGCCGATGGTCGTCGAGGAGGTCCTGCTCGTCTTCGACCACGGCCCGGACGACTCGGCGGCGGTCATCCGGCAGCTCGCGGCCGAGCACGACTTCGTCAGGCCGATCTGGCTGAGCCGGAACTTCGGCCAGCATCCCGCGACCCTGGCCGGCATGGCGTCGAGCGGGGGCGAGTGGATCGTCACCATGGACGAGGACGGGCAGCACGACCCCGCCGCAATCGGCGGCCTCCTCGACACCGCACTCGACGAGCAGGCCACCGTCGTCTACGCACGCCCGACGAATGCCGCGCCGCACGGGCTGCTGCGCAACGCCGCCTCCCGCGGGTCGAAGTGGCTCATCGCGCACGCTCTCTCCGGTGACAACACCCGCAGCTTCCAGAGCTTCCGGCTGGTCCTCGGCGAGGTCGGCCGTTCGGTGGCGGCGTATGCGGGGTCGGAGGCCTACCTCGACGTCGCGCTCGGCTGGATCGCGGGAGACGTGACGACCAGTCCGGTGGCACTGCGCGCCGAGCAGGGCAGACGCTCCGGATACCACCTGCGCAGCCTGCTCTCGCACTTCTGGCGAATGGTGCTCTCCAGCGGGACCAAGGGCCTGCGATTGGTCAGCTTGATCGGCGTGCTGTTCGCCACGCTCGGCCTGGCGCTGGTGCTGTACGTGCTGGTCTCGTACATGTTCTTCGACGTCGCCAGCGAGGTCCGGGGCTGGGCCTCGACGATGGTGGTCCTGCTGTTCGGCATGGGTGCCATCCTGTTCTCCCTCGGAGTCATCGCCGAGTACGTCGGTGTCAACGTCAAGACCGCGATGGGCAAGCCGCCGTACCTGATCGTCGGCGATCCGGCGGCGGGTCCGCTCGGCCGCGCCGAGCCGGCACCCGACGACCGTCGATCCAAACCTGCGGGCGACTGAGATGGCCACCCCGACCTGGGTCGTGGGCGGCGGCGGCCTGCTGGGCGGCGCCGTCATCCGCGAGCTCGAACGTCGGGGCGAACGGGTCGAGACGAGCCGGGTCCCGTGGCACGACGGCGACCTCGCCAGGCGGGTGCTCTTCGCGGACGCGCAGCGGGTGATCGACTCGGCCGACGGCGGGCCGTGGCGGCTCGTCTGGTGCGCCGGTGTCGGCGTGAACGGCACGACCGCCGACGAGTTCGCCGCGGAGAATGCGGTCGTGTCCGACGTGCTGGACGAGATCGCCAGGATCACCCGCGGCCGCGCGGCACCCGGCGTGGTGCTGCACGCGTCCTCCGCGGGTGGGGTCTACGCCGGCTCGTCCGGGGCGCCGCACACCGAGGACACCGACCCGGTGCCGCTCGGCGACTACGGCCGCGCGAAGCTGGTGGCTGAGCGGCTGATGCACCGCTTCGGGGCCGACGCCGGGGCGTCCGTCGTGGTGGGGCGGTTCGCGAACCTGTACGGCCCCGGCCAGAACCTGACCAAACCCCAGGGACTCATCTCGCACCTGTGTCGCGGCTACCTGGTGTCGGCACCGATCTCGATCTACGTGCCGATGGACACGATGCGCGACTACTTGTTCGTCACCGACGCGGCCGAGATGGTCGCCGACGCCCTCGACCTCGCGCAGTCCCGGCCCGGCGAGCGGGTCACGAAGATCTTCGCGTCGGGCCAGAGCACCACCATCGGCGCCCTGCTCGGCGCCTGCCGCACCGTGTTCCGCCGCAAGCCGACCGTCGTGCTCGCGTCGTCGCCGCTCGCCAACGTCCAGTCCGGGGACCTGCGGTTGCGCTCGACGGTCTGGCCGGAACTCGACCGCCGGTCGTACCGCACGCTGCCGGCCGGCATCGCGGCCACCCTGGAGGCGACCCGGCGTTCGCTCGGCCGGTAGTCCGCTCGGTCCGTCGCTCTCAGCTACCCGGGTCGGTGGATCCCAGCACCGACTCGCCCGCCGCGGCGTAGGCCTGTTCCGTGGCGCCCTTCTGCGGACGCCACCACTGCTCGTTGTCGCGGTACCAGTCGACGGTCGCGGCCAGGCCGGAGCGGAAGTCCCGGTACCGCGGTTCCCAGCCGAGTTCGGTGCGCAGGCGGGTGGCGTCGATGGCGTACCGCATGTCGTGGCCCGGCCGGTCGGTGACCGCGTCGAAGTCGTCCGGGTCCTTGCCCAGCAGCTCCAGGATGGTCCGCACGACGGTCCGGTTGTCGACCTCGCCGTCCGCGCCGATCAGGTAGGTCTCCCCCGGCGTGCCGCGCTCGATGATCGTCCACACGGCCCGGTTGTGGTCTTCGACGTGAATCCAGTCACGGACGTTGAGGCCCTGACCGTAGAGCTTGGGCCGGACACCGTCGAGGACGTTGGTGATCTGCCGCGGGATGAACTTCTCCACGTGCTGGTACGGCCCGTAGTTGTTCGAGCAGTTCGAGATGGTCGCGGTGATCCCGAACGAGCGGGCCCAGGCGCGCACCAACAGGTCGCTCGACGCCTTCGTCGAGGAGTACGGGCTCGACGGGTTGTACGGGGTGGACTCGGTGAACCGGGCCGGGTCGTCGAGTTCCAGGTCGCCGTACACCTCGTCGGTGGAGATGTGGTGGTAGCGCACGCCGTGCTTGCGGATCGCCTCGAGCAGCGTGAAGGTACCGATCACGTTGGTCCGCACGAACGGCGACGGGTCGTTGAGGGAGTTGTCGTTGTGCGACTCCGCCGCGAAGTGCACGACGAGGTCCGTGCCCGCGACCAGACCGTCGACCAGGTCGGCGTCGGCGATGTCGCCCTGGACGAAGTCGATCCTGTCCCGGACCGGGGCCAGCGATTCGACGTTGCCCGCGTAGGTCAGCGCGTCGAGGACGGTCACCTCCACATCGGGGCGCTCGTCGACGGTCTGCTGGACGAAGTTGGCGCCGATGAATCCAGCACCGCCGGTCACGAGTAGCTTCACGGTCCGCACGATACCGGTGGCCGGAGTTTGCCAGGGAACCGAACACTGGAACACTGCCCGCTATGCGCGGAATCATTCTGGCCGGTGGAACCGGGTCCCGGCTGCATCCGATCACGCTCGGGGTCAGCAAGCAGTTGGTGCCGGTGTTCGACAAGCCGATGATCTACTACCCGCTGTCGACGCTGATGCTGGCCGGCATCCGGGACATCCTGGTGATCACCACCCCCGAGGACGCCGAGCAGTTCCAGCGACTGCTCGGGGACGGGTCACGCTTCGGCGTCAGCCTCACCTACCAGGTGCAGGCCGAGCCCAACGGGCTCGCGCAGGCCTTCGTGCTGGGCGCCGAGCACATCGGTTCGGACTCCGTCGCGCTGGTGCTCGGCGACAACATCTTCTACGGCCCGGGTCTGGGTACCCGGTTGACCCGGTTCGAGGAGATCGAGGGCGGCGCGGTGTTCGCGTACTGGGTCGCCGACCCGACCGCGTACGGCGTGATCGAGTTCGACCGCGGGGGTCGCGCGATCTCGCTGGAGGAGAAGCCCCGGCAGCCGCGCTCCAACTACGCGGTTCCGGGGCTGTACTTCTACGACAACGACGTGGTGTCGATCGCTCGCGACCTGTCGCCCTCGGCGCGCGGCGAGTACGAGATCACCGACGTCAACCGCGCCTACCTCGAGGCCGGTCGGCTGCAGGTCGAGGTGTTGCCCCGCGGTACCGCCTGGCTCGACACCGGCACCTTCGACTCGTTGCTCGACGCCTCGAACTACGTCCGCACCATCGAGGAGCGGCAGGGGCTGAAGATCGGGGCGCCCGAGGAGGTGGCCTGGCGGCGGGGCTTCATCACCGACGACGAGCTGCGGGTGCGGGCCGAGGCGCTGGTCAAGTCCGGATACGGCAACTATCTGCTCGGTCTGCTCGACCGCGGCAAGGATTGGTGAGGAATGCAGTTTCGCGAACTGAAAGTGCCCGGCGCGTGGGAGTTCACCCCCAAGCAGTTCGGTGACGACCGCGGCGTGTTCCTGGAGTGGTTCCGGGACCCGACGTTCACCGAGGCCACCGGTCGCACCCTCGACCTGCAGCAGGCCAACTGCTCCGTCTCCGCGGCCGGCGTGCTGCGCGGCGTCCACTTCGCGGACGTGCCGCCCGGCCAGGCCAAGTACGTGACCTGCGTGCGCGGCGCGGTCCTCGACGTCGCGGTGGACCTGCGGGCCGGGTCGCCGACGTTCGGCGTGTGGGACGCCGTCCTGCTCGACGACGTCGACCGCCGCGCGGTGTTCCTGAGCGAGGGTCTCGGACACGCCTTCCTCTCGCTCGAGGACGACTCGACCGTCGTCTACCTGTGCTCGACCGGGTACGCGCCGGGTCGCGAGCACGGCATCGACCCGCTCGATCCCGAGGTCGGCATCGACTGGCCCACCGTGGGCCGGGACGGGGCCGAGTTCGAGTTCCGGCTCTCCGACAAGGACGCGGCGGCACCCTCGCTTGCCGCCGCACTCGAGGCCGGGCTGCTGCCACGGTTCGGAGCCGGTGCCCAACCCCTCGGGTAGGGTTCACCGGAGCAAACGGGCAGCACCACAGCGATGAAGGACCACCAGTTGACCGACCGCGGTCCCCACGACCCGAGTTCGGGCAACACCGAAGCGACCCCGCCCGCGGGCATGTCTGGCGGTGCGGGACCGCTGATGCGGCTGGTGAACAACCAGGGGCTGGCCTTCCTGCTGGTCGGCGGGTTCAACACGGCGCTCGGCACGGCCTGGTTCATCGTCTGGCAGCTCGCCCTCGGCGACCAGCTCGGCTACCACTTCGCAATCGTCGCGGGATACCTGTGCAACGTGCTGTGTGCGTTCGCGATGTACCGCTACCTGGTCTTCCGCGTCCGCGGGCACCTGCTGCGGGACCTGTGGCGGTTCGTCGTGGTCAACTTCGGCGCATTCGCGATCAACATGGCCCTGATGACGCTGGCGGTGTCGGTGTTCGGATTCCCCCCGATCCCGGCGCAGATCGCGATCACCGCGGTGACCGCGACCGCGAGCTTCTTCGGGTATCGAGATTTCTCCTTCAGTAGAAAGAAAAGGTCAGGTTCCGCATGACGCCTCGGGTCTCCGTCGTTGTCCCGGCGTACAACAACG
Source organism: Rhodococcus sp. P4_F5 (assembly GCF_056401315.1). Taxonomy (NCBI): domain Bacteria; kingdom Bacillati; phylum Actinomycetota; class Actinomycetes; order Mycobacteriales; family Nocardiaceae; genus Rhodococcus; species Rhodococcus sp. P4_F5. The sequence continues at coordinate 42,089 of NZ_JBFUJP010000034.1, forward strand.
CCGAATACATCGCCGAAACCATCGACTCGATCCTCGGACAGACCTTCGAGGACTTCGAGCTGATCATCGCCGACCACGCGTCGAGCGACGGCACCCTCGCCGCCCTCGCCCCGTACGCCGACGACCCCCGCGTCACGATCCTGCACACCCCCGCGGGCGGCGGAGCCAAGGCCAACTGGGACCGCGTGAGCCAGGCCGCGAACGGCGACCTGCTCAAGCTGGTGTGCGGCGACGACACGATCTTCCCGACCTGCCTGGCCGAGCAGGTGGCGGCGTTCGACGAGCATCCCGACGCGGTCCTGGTCGCCTCGCAGCGCACCCTGGTCGACGCGGCGGGAAAGACGGTGCTCGCCGCCCGCGGCCTGGCCGGTCTGTCCGGACCGGTGAGCGGACGGGTGGCCGCCCGGCGGGCCGTGACCGCCGGGGCGAACATCTTCGGCGAGCCGGGCTCCGTGCTGATGCGGCGCGCCGTGCTCGAGAAGATCGGCTGGTGGGACGACGCCAACCCGTACCTGATCGACGAGGCCACCTACATCGGCGTCGCACTGCACGGCGACGTCGTCGCGATACCCCGCCCGCTGGCATCGTTCCGCATCAACGCCGGCCAGTGGAGCGTGCGGCTCGCACGCCAGCAGGCGTCCCAGGCGGCGGCATTCCACGAGGCGCTGCGCGCGGCCGAACCGGGACTGCTGTCGGCGACGGACGTGCGGGTCGGCAACGCCAAGGCACTGGGCACCTCGTTCATGCGCCGCGCCGTGTACATGGTGCTGCGCCACCGCATGAGCTGAGCCCGTCAGCTCATCGTGCCGATACCGGTGGATCCGACGCCGACCGAGCCGATTCCGGTGGTCATCGAGCCGTCGGTGGCCGACCCGGTGTTCGCGAACCCGGTGTTCAGCGACCCCGTGTTGACCGAGCCCACGTTGCCGGAACCGGTATTGGCCGACCCGACGTTGCCGGAACCGGTGTTCGCCGACCCGACGTTGCCGGAACCGGTGTTCGCCGACCCGACGTTGGCCGAGCCGGTGTTCGCCCACCCGACGTTCTGCGAGCCGGTGTTGTTGGAGCCGGCGTTGTAGGAGCCGGTGTTGTCCGGGCCGACGTTGTTGGACCCGAAACTGCTTCCGCCCCCGGATGATCCGGCGCTGCCCGAGCCCAGACTGCCGGCCACGTCGCGACAGGGCAGCAAAACCTCGGCGACGTCCTGCGCCACCGACCGGACCAGCACCGCGACATCGGCCAGTCCGGCCTCCGCACAGGAGGGTCCGGCCGCGACTGCGGCGGCGTGCGCGCTCACCAGGTCACTCACCGGGTCGGCATTCGCGAGCCCGGCGCCCGCATAACCCGTCGACAGTGCGGCGAAGGTGGCGGCGCCCGCGAAGATCCTGACCGTCGTGGCCCGGCGAACAGCGTTCATGGAGTGCTCCTTCTCAACAAGTAAGGTGCGAGCGAACTCTCAGTGAATGGGTGTTGCGGACGTGACGGTACCGGTGTCCGGGCGAGACCGCCCGCAAATCACCGATTGTCGGCGTGCCCGTTCCTCGTCCGCAATCGGACCTGAGGTGACGGAACCGATGCCGGCTCCCGCGACCCGGCGGTCCCCGAGCTGGCCTTGGCGGACCCCGGCAATCATCCGACCCGCGGCCCCGAAACGTCGTAAGTTCAGATTCACCACTGCGCGTGATCTATCAGGCGGCCCCGCCGCAGGATGCCGGGTGTGTATGGCGGATGTGGAGACGGACAGGACGGCGCGACGTCGGCCGCGACACCGACGTGGACTCCGACTGCTGCTGGCCGCCCTCGCCGCGGTCGCGCTCGCCCTCGTCGGCACCCGGCTGGACACCGAGCCCCCGCGCCCCACCGTGGTCGCGACCCCCGAGGTCTCGGCGCCGGCGCCCGCCCCGCTGAGCCCGGAGGAACTCGCGGCCCGGGTGGTGCCGACCATCGTCACCGTCACCTCCAGCACCGGGCTGAAGAGCACCGCGGGCACCGGCATAGTGCTGTCCGAGGACGGCCTGGTGCTCACCAACCACCACGTCGTCGACGGCGCCGTCGACGTCAGCGCGACCGCGATGGCCACCGGGCGCAGCTACGACGCGGAGGTGCTCGGCTACGACACCTTCCGGGACGTCGCGGTGCTGCGACTCGGGGCGGCGGAGGGGCTGCCCGTCGCGACCCTCGGCGACTCCACCGGGATCCGACTGCACGACCCGGTGACCGCGATCGGCAACGCCGAGGGTGCCGGTCTCCCGGTCGCGTCGCCGGGTCGGGTCACCGGGCTGAACGAGTCGGTGACCGCCCGCAGCTCCGCCGACGGGTCCCGCAACCGGCTGACCGGGATGATCGAGGTGGACGCCGACGTGCGTCCCGGCGACTCCGGCGGACCGCTGGTCGACGCCGCCGGGCGGGTGGTCGGGGTCAGCACCGCGGGCAACCCGGACAGCCGTCCCGACGCGCCCGCCGCCGAGCACACGGGCATCACCTCGTACGCCATTCCCATCGACGACGCGATGGGCGTCGCCGGACAGGTCCGGGAGGGCCGGACCGGCGGGACCGTGCACGTCGGGCCGACCCCGTTCCTGGGCGTCGCGGTGACCAACTCCCCCACCCTGCAGGACGGCGCGCGGGTGGTGGCCGTCGGGTTCGGCTCCCCCGCCGACCAGGCCGGGATCAAGTCCGACGACCTGATCACCTCCTGGTCCGGCACCCCGATCCGGTCCGCGTCGGACCTCACCTACGAGATGACCGCCCGGCATCCAGGCGACCGCGTCGAGATCGGCTGGGTGGACGCGACCGGAGCGGCACGGACCGCGTCGCTGGTGCTCGGGGCGGGTCCCCCCTGAGCGAGCGTCAGTGGATCTTGAAGATGACCGCGCGCTGGACCACGAAGTTGATCACCGTCGCGGTGCCCTGGGCGATGGCGAAGGCGAGGGCGCTGTAGAGCAGGGTGTCCGGCCAGATCTGCCCGAACACCGTGTACAGACCGACCTGGACCGCGAAGGTCACCGCGTACAACGCCACCACGGCCGCGAAGCGCGCGCGGCTCGGCGGGGCGTTGAACGTCCACCGGCGATTGATCAGGTAGGCCGTCGTCGTCCCGAGGACGAAGCCCACCGACTTCGCGGCCGCACGCGGCACCCCCAGTCCGTTCTGCAGCAGGATCGTGATCGTGAAGTCGACGACCGCGGACAGCGCACCGGTGAGCACAAACCGGACCAGCTGGGTCTTGAGGTCGACCTCGGTGCCGCCGGGCTCGTCCACCAGCGGCAACTCGACGGGGAGCGGCAGGTGCGGCTCGGGGGCATGGGGGGTACCGGACACCGGTCGAGGGTAAGCGACCCGCGGCCGGGGTCTTGGTAGCGGTGGCCACATGTGCGCATCGACACGGGCTGCCGTCGCTACCGCCAGGTAGCCTCTACACCGATGTCCACGACAGCTGAAGAGACGCCGGCCGACGTTACACAGCCGCAGCCTCTCCCCACCCAGACCCGCACCCTCACCGGTTGGGGACGCACCGCGCCGACGACGGCCGAGGTGCTCTCCACCCCCGACGTCGAGGTGATCGCGTCCGCGGTCGCCCAGGTCGCCGAGCGCAACGACGGCAAGCCCAGCCACCTGCGCCGCGGCGTCATCGCCCGGGGCCTCGGCCGCTCCTACGGCGACCCGGCCCAGAACGCGGGCGGCCTGGTCATCGACATGAATGCCCTCAACCGCATTCACCGCATCGACCGCGACACCGCGCTGGTGGACGTCGACGCCGGCGTGAGCCTCGACCAGCTGATGCGGGCGGCGCTGCCGTTCGGCCTCTGGGTCCCGGTGCTGCCGGGCACCCGCCAGGTCACCATCGGCGGCGCCATCGGCTCCGACATCCACGGCAAGAACCACCACAGTGAGGGCAGCTTCGGCAACCACGTGGTGTCGCTGGACCTGCTGACCGCCGACGGGCAGGTGCGCAAGCTGACGCCGAAGGGCGGTCGCAACGACCCCAAGGGCGCGCTGTTCTGGGCGACGATCGGCGGCAACGGCCTGACCGGCATCATCCTGCGCGCGACCATCAGCATGACGCCCACCGAGACGGCGTACTTCATCAACGACGGCATCAGGACCGAGAGTCTCGAAGAGACTGTCGCCGCGCACCAGGACGGCACCGAGGACAACTACACGTACTCGAGCGCCTGGTTCGACGTGGTCAGTGCGCCGCCGAAGCTGGGTCGCGCAACGATTACCCGCGGCTCGCTCGCGAAGTTCGACGAGCTGCCGAAGAAGCTGCAGAAGGACCCGTTGAAGTTCGACGCCCCGCAGCTGATGACCGTCCCCGACGTGTTCCCGAACGGCCTGATGAACAAGCTGTCGGCCAGCGCCATCGGCGAGTTGTACTACCGGATGGGCGGGAACTACACCGGCAAGGTGCAGAACCTGACGCAGTTCTACCACCCGCTCGACCTCCTCGGTGAGTGGAACCGCGCGTACGGCTCGAAGGGCTTCCTCCAGTACCAGTTCCTGGTGCCCACCGAGGCCCTCGAAGAGTTCAAGAGCATCATTCGGCACATCCAGGCGTCGGGCCACCATTCGGCACTCAACGTGTTCAAGCTGTTCGGACCGGGCAACAATGCGCCGCTCAGCTTCCCGATGGCGGGCTGGAATGTCGCCATGGACTTCCCGATCAAGGCAGGCCTGAACGAGCTGGTCACCGAACTCGACAAGCGCGTGCTCGAGTTCGGCGGCCGGCTGTACACCGCCAAGGACTCGCGCGCGACCGCCGAGACCTTCCACGCCATGTACCCGCGGATCGACGAGTGGATCGCGACCCGCCGGAAGTACGACCCCACAGGCGTTTTCGCCTCCGATATGTCCAGAAGGTTGGAACTGTGATCAACGCCGTGGGTAACCCCCAGACGCTCCTGCTCCTCGGCGGCACCTCCGAGATCGGCCTGGCCATCTGCGAGGAGTACCTGAAGAAGGCTCCGATGCGGGTGATCCTGGCCGCGCTGCCCGGCGACCCGGGCCGTGACGGCGCGGTCGCGCAGCTGAAGGCCAAGGGCGCCACCGAGGTCGGCGTCGTCGACTTCGACGCGCTGGACGCCGAGTCGCACCCGAAGGTCATCGACGAGGCCTGGGCGCTGGCCGGGAAGGGTCGCTCCGCAGGCTCCGCTCCTGCCGGCGACGTCGACGTCGCGATCGTCGCGTTCGGCCTGGACGGCGACGCCGAGGAGCTGTGGCAGAACCAGCGCAAGGCCGTGCTGGTGGCCAACGTCAACTACACCGCCGCAGTCTCCGTTGGCGTGCTCGTCGGCGAGAAGATGAAGGCGCAGGGCTTCGGCCGCATCATCGCGATGTCCTCGGTCGCCGGTGAGCGCGTCAAGCGCGCCAACTTCGTCTACGGCTCCACCAAGGCCGGCCTCGACGGCTTCTACCTCGGCCTGGGCGAGGCCCTGGCCAAGTTCGGCCCGCGGGTGACGGTGGTCCGGCCCGGCATGGTGCGCACCCAGTTCAGCGCGCACGTCAAGGAGGCGCCGCTGACGGTGAACAAGGACATCGTCGCCACGCTCGCCGTCGCCGCGTCCGACAAGGGCAAGGAAATCGTCTGGACCCCGGGTCCCTGGCGCTTCGTGATGATGGCGCTGCGCCACGTGCCGCGGGCGATCTTCCGCAAGCTGCCGATCTAGGCGGCTCCGCCGCCTGTGCGCCTTTCTGGTTGCTCCAACTACCAGAAAGTCGCACAGGTGCGCAGCGCCTAAACTCTCGAGTCGTGACGACCACCGCCGCCAGCCCCGTCTCCCCCAGCCACGTCCAGCCCGCGCGCCGGGCCGCGTCCGCCGCCGGGGAGATGGTGCTGGCGGCGCTCGTTGCGGTGGTCGTCGCCGCCGTCGGACTGGTCGCCTTCTCGGCGGTCCAGTGGCCGGCGTTCAACTCCTCCAACGTCACCCGCGCGCTGACCACGGTCGGGCAGGTGCTCACGCTGTCGGTGCTGGCGCTGTCGGTGTGGCTGCTGCGCCGACGCCGCGCGGCCACCGTGGCGAAGGTGATGTCCTGGGCCGGGGTGTCCGGGTTCGTCACCGTCACCCTCGGCATGCCGCTGGCCGCCACCAAGCTGTACCTGCACGGCGTCTCGGTGGACCAGGAGTTCCGCACCGAGTTCCTCACCCGGATGACGGACACGGCGGCCCTGAAGGACATGACCTACGCAGACCTGCCGTCGTTCTACCCGGCCGGCTGGTTCTGGTTCGGCGGGCGGGTCGCGAACCTGCTCGGCATGGACGGCTGGGAGGCGTTCAAGCCGTACGCGATCGCGTCGCTCGCGGTGGCGTCGGTGATCGCACTCGTGTTGTGGTCCAGGCTGATCCGCGCCGACCTCGCCGTGCTGGCCACGGTCGCGACGACCGCGCTGACGGTCGGGTACGCCTCGCCCGAGGCGTACAGCGCGATCCTGGTGGTGCTGCTGCCGCCGGTGCTGCTGCTGGCGTGGGGCGGGCTCTACCGGCCCGGGGAGACCGGATCCGGCGGGTGGGGCGCCGTCGTGGGCACCGGACTGTTCCTCGGCCTCGCCGCCACCTTCTACACGCTCTACCTGGGCTACGCGGCCTTCGCGGTGACGGTGATGGCCCTGGTCGCGGCGGGCCTCGCGGTCCGCGCGCAGGGATCGTGGCGGGCGGCCCTCGGCCCGCTGGTGCGCCTGGCCGCGGCCGGAGTGATCTCCGGCCTGATCGCGCTGATCGTGTGGCTGCCGTTCCTCAGCGCGCTGCGCACCGGCACGCTGTCGGGCACCGGCTCCGCCACCCACTACCTGCCCGAGGCCGGCGCGGACCTGCCGCTGCCGATGTTCGACGGCGACCTGACCGGGGCGCTGTGCCTGCTCGGCACGGTGTGGCTGGCCGGTCGCGCCGCCTCGTCGCGGCGCGCGCAGGCGCTGGGCCTCGGCGTGGTCGCGGCGTACCTGTGGGTCCTGATGTCGATGGCGGCGACGGCGGTCGGCACCACCCTGCTGTCCTTCCGGCTCGAGCCGGTGCTCATCGTGTTGCTCGGCGCCGCAGGTGTTTTCGGCTTCGTCGACTTCGCCCGCTGGCTGATCCTCGCGACCAGCGAGAACCCCCGGGTCAAGGCCGCGGTGGTGGCGGTGGGCGCGCTCGGCGCGCTCGCGTTCGCCCAGTCCATCCCGCACCTGCTGGCGCCGGAGATCACCATCGCCTACACCGACACGGACGGCGACGGGGTGCGCGCGGACCAGCGTCCGCCGGGCGCCGCCGCCTACTACGCGGCGGTGGACGAGGCGATCCAGGCGCAGCGCCCCGGCCCGCGGTCCGACACCGTGGTGCTCACCGCCGACACCAGCTTCCTGAGCTTCTACCCGTATTTCGGGTTCCAGGGGCTCACCTCGCACTACGCAAACCCGTTGGCGCAGTTCGACAGGCGGGCCGCCTACATCGAGTCCTGGACGGAACTGCAGACCCCCGACGAGCTGATCGAGGCGATGGACGCGACCGGCCTGCGGGGCCCCGACACGTTCGTCTTCCGCCAGTCCGACGACGGGTACACCCTGCGCCTCGCGGAGGACGTGTACCCGAACGACCCGAACGTGCGCCGCTACACCGTGACGTTCCCGGAGAAGCTGTTCGAGGACCCGCGGTTCTCGGTCACCGAGGCCGGGCCTTTCGTGGTGGTCACCCGCGTCGGTTAGGGTCCACTTGTTGTCACGGTGTTCGGGAAGTCCGGTGTGAAACCGGCGCGGTACTCGCCACTGTGAGCAGGTACGTCGACCGCTTGGGGCTCGAGCTCCGACCACTGGGTGCGCAGGCATCTGGGAAGGTGCGGTCGCCGGTCATCCCTGCGAAGCCAGGAGACCGGCCGTGACGCAGCCCTGATGTTTTCCACGAGTCATGGAAGGCGGGTCGCTTTGCGCACCCTCGTTTCGTCGCGAGCTCGCTCGCGTATCTCCCCCCGGGTCATCTCCTCCGCGGCACTGTCGATCGCTGCCGCCCTCACCCTGTCCGCGTGTGGCGGGTCGTCGGACTCCGACGGCGACACCGCTGCGATCTCCCTGCAGAGCTGCGGTCGCACAGTCACCCTCGCCGGACCCGCCGAGCGCGGCGTCACCCTCAACCAGGGCGCCACCGAAACGGCGCTGTCGATCGGCGCCCAGGACCGGATGGCCGGCACGGCCTACCTCGACGACACCATCGCACCGCAGTGGGCCTCCGCCTACGCGCAGGTCCCGTCGCTCGACGAGAAGGACTACCCGAGCCGCGAGGCCCTGCTCGAGGTCAAGCCCGACCTGGTGCTCGCGTCGTACTCGAGCGCGTTCGACGACAAGGCCGTCGGCTCGCACGAGTCGTTCGACGCCCTCGGTGTCGCCACCTACGTCTCCCCGTTCGGCTGCAAGGACAAGTCGACCCGTCCCGCCGTGTCCTGGGATTCGATCGGCACCGAGGTCACCGACTACGGGACCCTGTTCGGCCGCGAGTCCGAGGCCGACGCCGTCGTCGCGCAGATGCGCGAGACCCTCAGCGGCATCGAGGCCGCGGCGCCCGCGAAGGGCAAGAGCATCTTCTGGTACGACAGCAACACCGACACCCCGTACGTCGGCGGCAACGCCGGCGGACCTCAGCTGATCATCGATGCGGTCGGCGGGACCAACGTCTTCGCGAACGCCGACGGCGCGTGGCTCGACGGCAGCTGGGAGACGGTGCTGGCCGCGAATCCCGACGTCATCGTCCTCGCCGACGCGTCGTGGGACACGGCCGAGGAGAAGAAGAACTACATGCGGAGCGACCCGGCCCTGAAGGACCTGAAGGCCGTGCGGGACGACGCGTTCGTCGTGGTCCCGTTCTCGGCGAGCACGCCGGGACCGCGCACCATCGAGGGCGCGAGCCTGGTCGCCGAGCAGCTGGGCGGCAACGGGGCATGAGTCCGACGACCCGGGTGCCGGCCCGGGTAGCCGCGGCGACCAGCACCGGCTGGTCGGTGATCCTGGTCGCGCTGCTCGTGGTGAGCTGCGCGGCCGGGGTCGCGATCGGCGCGGCCGACCTGTCGATCGGCACAGTCGTCGAGTCGATCGCCGGACGCCTCGGCATCGGCCCGGGCACTGACCTGCTCACCACCCACATCGTCGTGGACCTGCGGATGCCACGGGTACTGGCGGCCGCGGCGATCGGCGCGGGACTCGCCCTGTGCGGCGCGGTGCTGCAGTCGCTGACCGGCAACCAGCTGGCCGACCCCTACCTGCTCGGCATGTCCGGGGGCGCGTCGTTGGGTGCGGTCCTGGCGTTGACGACCGGCGCGAGTGCGGTGGGCGCCTTGGGATTCGGCGCCGTCTCGTCCGCAGCATTCCTCGGTGCCCTCGGGAGCCTGCTGCTGGTGTTCGTCATCGCGACGTCCCGGTCCGGGGCGCTGCTGCCCGGTCGACTCGTCCTCGCCGGTATCGCGGTGGGGCAGTTGGCCGCGGCGCTGACGTCGGCGTTGGTGCTGTTCGGCGACCGCGACTCCGCCCACCGGGTGCTGAACTGGACTCTCGGCTCGGTGGCCGGCGTGCGCTGGTCGGGTCTGGTCGGCATCCTCGTCGTCGTCGCCGCGACGATGACGATCTTCCTGGCCTACAGCCGGGTACTGGACTCGTTCGCGTTCGGTGAGCGTGCCGCCGCGAGCCTCGGCACCAACGTCGAGCGGTCGCGTTGGGTGCTGTACGTGGTGGCGTCGCTGTGCACGGCGGCGCTGGTGGCGCAGGCCGGCATCATCGGCTTCGTCGGACTCGTGGTGCCGCACGCGGCCCGGATGCTCGTCGGGCCGCTGCACGCGCGCCTGCTCCCGGTGGTCGCTCTGGTGGGCGCCCTGTTGCTGGTGTGGGCCGACATCGCCGCCCGCACGGTCATGCCCGGGCGGGAACTGCCCATCAGCATCGTCACCGCCGTCGTCGGGGTGCCGGCGTTCGTGTGGCTGCTCCGACGACGGGGAGCCACCTCATGAGCCACCACTCCCCCGAGATCCGCGTCGAGGACGTCACCTGGTCGGCAGGAGGCACACGGATCCTCGACCGCGTGACGTGCTCGGCTCCGGAAAAGCGGGTCACAGGACTGATCGGACCGAACGGGTCGGGCAAGACGTCGCTGCTGTCGACGATCGCCCGACTCGAACGTCCGGACAGCGGACGGGTGCTACTCGGCGACGTCGCGACGACCACGATGCAACGCCGGGAGTTCGCCCGCACCGTCGCACTGGTGGAACAGCATTCGGCCACCGAACTGGACCTGACGGTGGAACAGATCGTCGAACTCGGCGCCATCCCGCACCGCGGCGGCTGGGCCCGACCCGCCGCACACGGCACGGGCGAACTGGTCACCGACTGCCTCGCGACGGCCGGCATCACCCATCTGCGACACCGGTTGTGGCAGAGCCTGTCCGGCGGCGAGAAGCAGAAGACACAGCTGGCCCGGGCATTCGCGCAGCGCCCCTGTGTGCTGCTGCTCGACGAACCCACCAACCACCTCGACGTCTCGGCGTCGCTGGAACTGCTCGAACTGATCCGGGCCCGTGGGCTCACGACGGTGGCCGCGATGCACGACCTGAACCTGGCCGCGATGTACTGCGATCACCTCGTGGTGCTGCGCGACGGCCAGGTCGTCACCGAGGGCCCGACGGAGTCGGTACTCACCGCCGAACTGCTGGCGGACGTCTACGGCCTCGACGCCCTGGTGCAACCCCATCCACGAACGGGACGTCCGATGGTGGTGCTGTGCGGGGCGGCCGAAGGCGCCGACGCGCTCGTGCGCGGTTGACGGGGCTCTCTGGACACCGCGCACGAGCGGCGGAGCTGTCTGACTAGCCGCGCAGCAGCGGCATGACCGAGCGGACCCGGGCGTCGCGCAGGTACAGCCCGCCCCACACCAGGATTCCGGTGTAGATCGGGAACAGCGTGGTGCTGACGATCGGCTGCTCGGTGAGCAGGTTCGTCGCCACTGCCCCGCCGAGGTACCCCGTCAGCAGCACCGCACCGAGCATCGCGGTGACCGGCGCGAGGTACAGCGCCAGGCACATCAGCAGCACGACGCCGAAGACCCGGTTCAGCCCGGGATCGAAGCCGAGGTCCGCCATCGCGGTGCGCACCTGCTCCACGTTCGCAATGTGGGTGACCGAGTCGAACAGCAGGAAGACCACGACCAGGCCGGTGGCGATCCGACCGGCAAGGCGCTGCCGCGGCGTGACGGCGTCGGCCGTCGTGGCGGCCGGGCCGGACGTGGTGTTCGGGGTGATGGTCATGGCGGGCTCCGTCTCGTCCTCGTGGGCCTCACGCGGGGTGCGGGGGCGCATACCAGGTAGACCCGTACGGCCCCCGGAACTCATCGCCGCCGCGTCAGAGACGCACCGATCCGGGATCCGTCAATGTCGGGAAAACCACACCTGATCTGCGGCTTCTGACCTACTTCTCGTTGGCGGTGGAGCTCCCCGGACCGCTACCCTCGGCGGACATGAGCGAGTCGAGTGCGGACCCCGGGCGCCTGCAGGCCACCTTCGTGCCCGCCCTCGCGACCCTTGCATGGTGGGGCGTCGCGGACGTCGAGTCGGCGCTGACCGCTCTCGGCCTCCCTGCGGGGACCGCGAGCACGTGCCGGCTGGCGGTCCCGGTCGACGGCGCCACGGTCGCGCCGCGGACGGTGGCGGTTCGGGCGGCGGACCTGACCGACGTGCTGCCCGCGCTGCGGCGCCTGGCCGCCGGTCCCGACGAGGTGGGCGCGTCGGTGTGGGCGTGGCACCGGGCCGCGCTGCGGGTCGACGAGGGCGACGACGCCGCGGCCTGGGCGGCTCTGGCGGGGTCGATGCCCACCGCCGCGCATGCCTGCCTGCGCGCGGACGAGACCGCGATCGGGACGGCGGCGTCCACGCTGCGGCAGTTCGCCGACGCGGCCGGCACCGGCCGCGAGCTGGCCGCCGCAGGCATCCGGGCGACGTTGCGGCCCTATCAGATTCACGGCGTCACCTGGCTGCGCGCGCTGGCCGGCGAGGGCGGCGGCATCCTCGCCGACGAGATGGGGCTGGGGAAGACGCTGCAGGCCATCTCGTTGCTGGCCACCCGCGCGGGGTCCGGGCCGCACCTGGTGGTGTGCCCGACCTCGGTGATCGGCAACTGGCGACGCGAGCTGGACCGCTTCGCACCCGACCTGCCGGTGGTGGTGCACCACGGCGCGAGCCGCGAGCTGCCGGCGACCGGGCCGGACGCCGCGGTGGTGCTCACCAGCTACAGCGTCCTGCGCACCGACGCGGACGAGCTGACCGCCGTCGCGTGGGATTGCGTGGTGTTCGACGAGGCCCAGCAGATCAAGAACCCGACGTCGCTGGCCGCCAAGGCCGCCGCCCGACTGCCTGCGACGCTGAAGGTCGCGATGACCGGCACCCCGGTCGAGAACCGGCTCGAGGAGCTGTGGTCGCTCTTCCACGTCACCAACCCGGCCGTGCTCGGCACCCGGGCGCGGTTCCGGCAGCGGTTCGCGACGCCCGTCGAGTCGGGCCGCTCACGCACCGCCGCGGAGCGACTCGCCACCGTCATCGAGCCGTACGTGTTGCGCCGCACCAAGTCCCAGGTCGCGACCGAGCTGCCGCCGAAACAGTTCTCGACGGTGGCGTGCACGCTGACCGGCGAGCAGACCCGGCTGTACCGCGCCGCCGTCGCGGACGCGTTCGCCTCCGGCCTGGGCAGCGGCATCGCCCGGCGCGGCAACGTCCTGGCCCTGCTGACGACGCTCAAGCAGGTGTGCAACCACCCGGCGCAGGTCGGCCCCGGCGACGGCGGGCTGGTCGGGCGGTCCGGAAAGTTCGACCGCGCAACGGAAATGCTCGCGGAGATCGTCGCGGACGGCGACCGTGCGCTGGTGTTCACCCAGTACCGCGGGATGGGCGAACTGCTGTCGACACACCTGACCGCCGAGCTGGGCGCGGGGACGATCCCGTTCCTGCACGGCGGCCTGAGCGTGGAGCGGCGCGACCAGCTGGTCGACGACTTCCAGACCGGGCCGGACGCGGCGCCCGTCCTGATCCTCAGCCTGCGAGCGGCCGGGTTCGGGCTCAACCTGACCAGGGCCAGCCATGTGCTGCACTACGACCGGTGGTGGAACCCGGCCGTGGAGGCCCAGGCCACCGACCGGGCGCACCGGATCGGCCAGCGGCGGACCGTCAACGTGTACACCCTCGTCACCGGAGGCACCATCGAGGACCACATCGCCACCATGCACGAGTCGAAACGCGCTCTGGCCGAGTCGGTCACGGGGAACGCCGAGGCGGCGCTGGCCGAACTCCCCGACACCGAGCTGCGCGCCCTGCTCGACCTCGACGCGATCGGCGTCTGCTGATGAGCACGGATTTCGGGGTGACCGAGTGGGGCCGGGCGTGGTTGCGGACCGTCGAGTCGACGGCCGTGGCCGCCCCGAATCCGGCTCTCCCCCAAGCGCGTTCTCTCGCACGCAACGGGGCGGTGCACCTGGCGACGGTCGGGGCGGGGCGGATCCTGGCCGAGGTGACCGTCCGCGGCAAGACCTTCCCGGTGGCCCTGGAGGTGCCGGTGTGGACGAAGAAGGACGCCGGCGCCGTGCGGCGGCTGCTCGACCGCGCCGGCGCCCAGGACCGTCGGGTGACCGCCGGCGAACTGCCCGACGCCCTGGTCGCCGACCTGCTGGCCAGGGACATCGCGGTGGCGCCCCCGATCGCCGAGCACGCGGCGACCTGCGGGTGCACCGGCCGCCGGCGCCCGTGCGTGCACCACCTCGCGGTGCTGTACGGCCTGGTCCGGAAGGTCGACGAGGAACCGGCGGTCGCGGTCGCGCTGCGGGAGAGCCGCCGCACCGGCCGCAGCTCCGCCGGGACGGCCGGCCCGAAATCGGACTGGATCGCCCTGGCCGAGATCGACGCGGCCGGGTTCTACGGGGCCTGAGCGTGCCGTCGGCCCCTAGCCGCCGAACCAGGCCTGCGCGTCGAGCCGAAGGCCCTGCCCGCCGGTGACGGTGCGCAGGTCGGACTCGAGCGCACGCAGTCGGTCCGTCCCGATTGCCGACGCCCATTCGGACTGCAGCTCGTCGAAGATGACGGCGGAGCGGCGCAGGCTGTCCAACCCGCGCTCGGTGAGGACCGCCGTCTTGGCGCGCGCATCGGACGGATCAGGTTGCCGGGAAACGTATCCCATCGCCTCCAGTCGGTCGACGGTCTTGCCCGCGGCCTGCTTGGAGACACCGAGCCGACGCCCCACCTCGCTGGCGCTGGCGCCCTCGACGCCGATGGCCTGCATCGCGAATCCGTGAGCCGGCCGCATCTCCGGATGCCCCTGCGCGGCGAGCCGACGATGCGTCTCGTCGATCAACGACCGGAACCCGGAGAACAGCAGGAGTGGCAGCTCGTAGCCCGGGCTCTCACGCTCACTCATTCGGCACCCCTTGCGCCATATCGACAACCAGGTTTACTGTTTTGGACAACCACATTGTCTATCTTATCCGAAGGAATCCCCCATGACCTTCACCGCACACACCGCCGAAACCGCCCCCGCCGCCGCCCGGCCGATCATGGCGGCGATCGAGCAGCAGTTCGGGTTCCTGCCCGCCGCGAGCGCGTTGATGGCCGAGTCGCCGGAGCTGATGCAGGCGTTCGCCCGCGCAAACGCCTTGTTCGAGCGCAGCACGCTGACCCACCTCGAACGGGAGGTGGTGGTCTTCGCGATCGCAACCCGAAACGAGTGCCACCTCTGCGTCGCCCTGCACTCGGCCGGCCTCACCCGCGACGGGGCCTCGCCCGAGCTCACCGCCGCGCTGCGCGAGCGTCGGCCGCTCGACGAACCTCGGCTCGAGGCGCTGCGACAGTTCACCCTGGCCGTGCTCGACAACGCGGGCGCGGTGGACGACGCCCGGATGCGTGCCTTCCTCGACGTCGGCTTCGGGCCCAGGCAGGCACTCGAGGTCGTGCTCGGCGTCGGCACGTACACCCTGTCCACCTTCGCCAACCGGATGACGGGCGCGCCACTGGACGAGCCGTTCGCCCGGTTCGCCTGGGACGGCGCCGCGTAGCCCCATTTCACCGATTCGCCCCCGCGGGCGCACCCGGCTTGTCATCATTGATGACAACACTGATGACAGATTCGGGACGGGGTGCACGATGGCCGACGACGGTTCGCGTCGCGCGATCCGGCTGACRCCGGAAATCATCGTGGAGGCGGCGGTGCGGATTGCCGCACGGGGCCGCCCCGACGGGCTGACCGGGCGCGCACTCGGCGAGGAACTGGGAGTGGACCGGTCTGCGGTGTGGCGCCATTTCTCCGACAAGGACGCGCTCCTGCGAGCCGTCGGCGACCGGCTGCTCACGATGGCCCGCGACCGCGTCCCGACCGGGCTCGGGCCGAAACAGCGCATGGAGCACCTCGCGCACGCGGTGGTCGCGGTGTTCACCGAGCACCCCTACGTGGGCGCCGCGGTAGCACCGCGCACCACCCGGGGCCCGGGCGAGTTCGCCCTCGTCGAGACGATGCTCACCTCGCTCGCCGAGCTCGGCCTCGGCGACGCGGATGTCGTTCGCTACCAACGGATGCTGGCCGACAGCGTATTGGCATTTGCCGGCATGCAGGCCGGCTGGGCGGTACTGCCGGAGACAATTCGGGACGCCGACGAGCGCGCCTGGCTCAGCGAGTACGCGGGCGCGGACCCTGCCCGCTACCCGGCTATCGCCTCGTCCGCTCGCGCCCTGGCCGAGGTGAGCCCGGACATGGTGCTCGACACCATGATCGAGGCGTTCTGGGCCGCCGTCGACACCCGCGCCCGGGCCACCGCCGGATGACCGCCACTACCCGCGACCGACCGCACCGGAGATCGAGGAACACCCGCGCATGACCGAGTCCAGCACCGCTACCGACGCCCGCCCCACCTCCGAGCAGCCGAGTTCCGACAGGCCGACCCGTCGCAGGCGAATCCTGACCCGGACGGCAATCGCGGTCCCGCTGACCCTCGCGGTGCTGATCGCCGGGTCCTACGCCGCGACCGCCGCGCTCGACATCCCCGCGCCGCCCACTCTGGCCCGGCTGCTCACCGCTGCGCCGTCGACCCAGGGGTCGCTCTACCCGGCCCGGTCCGTGCCCGCCACCGACCCGCGACCGCTGCCCGTGCACGAGGCCACACTGCCCGGGGCGGTGCCGTGGAAGGGCAAACAGATCCCGGTCGCCGAATTCCTCGACACCACCGAGACGAACGCCTTCCTGGTGCTGCGCGACGGCGCGCTCACCCACGAGTGGTACCGCGACGGGGTCGAGCCCACGACCCGGCTGGCGTCCTGGTCGATGGCGAAGTCGGTGGTCTCGCTGCTGATCGGCCGGGCGATCGACGCCGGCAAACTGAGCGAGGACGACCGACTGGTCGACGTGCTGCCGGAGCTGGCCGGAGGCGGCGAGTACGACGACATCACGGTGCGGAACCTGCTGGACATGACATCGGGCGCCGACGTGTCGGAGAACTACAACCCGTACTTCCCCCTCACCGGCACCGCCCGGATGTACCTCACGGGTGACCTCGACGCGTTCGTCCGCGACCACCGCAGTGTGCAGTTCACGCCCGGCAGCAGGGGCGACTACCGCAGCGTCGACACCCAACTCCTCGGCCAGGTGCTCGCCCGCGTCGAGGGCAGGCCGCTGACCGACCTGCTCACCCACGACCTGTGGGGCCCGATCGGCGCGGAAGACGACGCGACCTGGAACCTCGACCGCGACGGCGGACAGGTGAAGGCGTTCTGCTGCATCAACGCCACCGCCCGCGACTTCGCGAAGGTCGGGCAGCTCGTCCTCGACGGCGGCCGCGTCGGCGACACGCAAGTCGTTCCGGCGGCGTGGATCTCGCGGATCAGCACCCCCGCCCAGCACCCGGTGTCCAAGTGGGGCTACTCGGCGCAGTGGTGGCACCCCACCGGCGGTGACGGCGCCGACCTCTCCGCGGTCGGGGTGTACGGCCAGTACACCTACGTGGACCCGACCACCCGCACCGTCATCGTCAAGCTCAGCGACTACGGGACCGAACAGGACGAACAGGAGACGTTCGAGGTGTTGCGGGCGATCGCGGCGGCGCGTTAATTCGGAAGATCGAAACTCGGTAGGGGTCAGATCACAGCGCTCGTGATCGTCCTCGGGGTCGGTACCTACACGATGTCGACCGTCGCCAACCGAATGACGGGAGCTCCGCTGGACGAGCTGTTCGCGCGGGAGGGCCCAGCGTGGTGGTCCCCGGTGAGTCGTGGGAGTAGTCGGTCGTCAAAGTCGAGTAGTGCGGTACTCGGATCGCCGAGCACAACGGGCTCGAGGATTGATTCGTACCCGCCGTTTGGCGCGGACCTTCGAGAAGCATGGGGATCAGTCATGAAGAAGTCACTACGTGCGGTGGTCATCGCAGGCATGTCGGTACCGATCCTGCTCCTCACCGGCGTGACGCCCGCCCAGGCGGCGACCTTCGACCTGGTCGGCGGCCGGGAAAGGGTGAAGGTCGTCATTCCCGCCAACGCCCTCCTCGGACACTGCAACGTCCACGTGGACAACCAGTTCGTCGGTGGTCTCGAGGTGCAGGCCAACAACCCGGTAGCCGGGGTCTACCGGGCCGCCCCAGGGAACCGATCGATACTGCTGGTGTGCGCTCCACCCGGCGGCATATTCCAGAGTTACGGACCCAAACTCGTTGCAGTCGCCCCCGCCGACCCGGTGCCCGACTTCGTCGACCAGGTCCTCGTCGGGGTGGGCCTGGGCGCCCTGGCCTCGGATCCGACCCTGAGATAGCCGGCCCCGGTTGGCCCTCTCAGTACGAACGGTCGAGGTCCATCTGTACCGGCTCACCAAGAAGCTCGGCCCGGGTGGCCGAGAAGACTTCGGGGCGCACGTTCCGCATCCCGACTGATCGCTTCCGCCGACAACTGGCATCCTTCGCCACCCGAAGCAGCACCGGAACCGAACTGACGGCGCACATGCCGATCGGCGCCTAGCCGGCCTGGCGCGCTCGACCGCCGCTCGGATCCCGGCCCAGGAACGCCAGCAACCGGTCCCCCGGGCCAGCCTCTCCCGCCGGCTCGACCGGTCGGCCGAAGCGCGCCGGCCGGTCCGCATCGGTGACGAACAACGCTGCACAGGTGAGCAATTCATCTGCCAGAGCGGCCGGAATCGGTCGGGGGTGCCCGCACGCCACGGACACGTCCCACCCGTGCACCGCGACCTCGAGCGCCCCCGCGGAGGGCACGATGTCCGACAGCACCTGCACCTCACCGATCCGGATGGGAGCGGGATCGGCTGACCCGGTCCACGAGCCGAGCAGGTGGCAAGCCCGATCCCGCAGGGCGGCAACGGGATCGGATGAGATGGGCGGACCCTCGTCCGGCACGAGCGCCACCACCCGGTCGTCGACGGCCTCCTGCAACGCCTCGAGCGCGTCGTTCATGTGCGCCAACAACTCCCGCAGATTCCATTCTCTGCACGGCGTCGGGGCCGACATGTCCTGCGCCGTCACCAGTTGCAGGCTGCCGAGCGCGTAACTGATCGCCCGCTCGAGGAGCGCAACCGGATCGGCGACCGGCCAGGCCACCCGGCTCCCCGTCACGACCCCGCCGGCAGGACCGCCGGCAGACCGAACTTCTCGAACAGCGAAGTGTCGAAGAACGCCGTCACGTGTCCGATCCCGGACGGGCCGAGCGAGACCACCTGCAGCTGGAACGCGGGGTAGCTGCCGTCGACGTCGCGCATGTACATCGCGAACGCCGGCTGGCCGTTCGACACCGTCGAGATCAGCTTCATGTCGCCGGGACCCTTTGCCGGGCAGTTGTTCTCGATGAGCGTCCGGATCGCGGCCGGACCCTGGTACCAGCCGACGAACGGCGGCATCTCCCAGACTGCGTCCTGGGTGAACAGCTCCTTCAGCGCGGCCATGTCGTACCGCTCGAATGCCGACATGTACCGGTCGAGCAGCTCGCGCTGATCGGGCCCGACCGGTTCCTGCACGGCGTCCTCGGTAGGCGCCGCCCGGTCGATCTGCGCGCGGGCCCGTTGCAGCGCGCTGTTCACCCCCGCGGTGGTGGTCCCGAGCAGCTCGGCGACGTCGGCCGCCGGCCAGGCCAGCACCTCGCGCAGGATCAGCACCGCGCGCTGCTTCGGCGGCAGGTGCTGCAGCGCGGCGATCAGGGCGAGGCGGATGGTCTCCTTGGAGGTCGCGGCCACCGCCGGGTCGTTCGAGGACAGGTCGACCAGGGTGTCCGGAATCGGTTCGAGCCACGGCACCTCGTCCTGGGTGACGAGGTCGTCGGCCGGGTCGGAGCTCGGTGCGCCCAGCCCCGTGGGCAGCGGGCGCCGGCCCTTGCTCTCGAGCGCGGTGAGGCAGGTGGTCGTCGCGATCCGGTACAGCCAGGTACGCAGCGACGAGCGGCCTTCGAACTTCTCGTAGGCGCGCCACGCCTTCAGGTAGGTCTCCTGCACCAGGTCCTCCGCGTCGTGCACCGACCCGGACATCCGGTAACAGTGCGCGAGCAGCTCACGCCGGTACGGCTCCGCCAACGGTGCAAAGTCCCCACGAACCGCGCTCTCAGTCATGGCGCACACATTTCCTTGGATTCCCATGCAGGTACAGACCCTCGGCGAATTCGAAACTCATCGGTGATCGATGGATTCACCGGCACCCGATGGTCTGTACTGGGAAGAGACCTCCGATCCGTCCACCCCGGGAAGGGGAAGGTCATGGCCGCAGTCACCTCCCACCAGGTCAGCTCCGCCGACGGCACCGTCATCGCGTACGAGCGTTGCGGCGACGGCCCACCTGCACTGATCGTCGGCGGCGCGTTCAACGACCGGCGGACGGCCGGCCCGCTGGCCGCGGCGCTCGCGTCGGAGTTCACCACCATCGCCTACGACCGACGCGGACGCGGGTCGAGCGGCGACACCGCGCCGTACGCGCCGGAACGCGAGATCGAGGACCTGGCCGCGATCCTCGACGACATCGGCCGGCCGACGCACGTCTACGGCCTGTCCTCCGGCGCGGTGCTGGCCCTCGAGGCCGCCGCGGCGGGACTGCCGGTCGCGCGGCTCGCCGTGTTCGAGCCGCCGTACTCCGACGGCCCGCGGACGTCAGACGACTACCTCACCCGGCTCGCCGAGCTCACCGCGACGGGGCGACGCGGCGACGCCGTGGAACTGTTCATGACCGAGGCGGTCGGGGTCCCGGCCGAGGCGGTCCCGTCGATCAGGCAGTCGCCGGCCTGGGTGCCGATGAAGGCGATCGCGCACACCCTGCTCTACGACGCGCTGGTGGTCGAGAGCGGCGCCATGCCGCGCGAGCGGCTTGCGACGATCTCCGTCCCGACCCTGGCGCTGGCCAGCGCCGGGAGTCCGCCCTGGCTGCGCGAGGCCGCCGCGGCGGTCGCCGAGGTGGTTCCCGGCGCGGGACTGGGCATCGTCGACGGGGGCTTCCACGACGTGACGCCCGAGGTCCTGGCGCCCGTGCTGTCCGAGTTCTTCGGTGCCGGGCACTGAGGCAACTCAGGCCGTTCACCAGGCGAAACATCATTGTCATCGAATGTGCGTGCGAGTAAAATTTGATGTATGAAACTCGACGCCATGCTCACCGACCCCGCCGGGGTCGAGGCATGGCGACTCGACGAAACCGAACTCGCTTCGGCGGTCCCGGAGTTGTCGGAGAAGATCCTCGAACTCGAAGCCCTCCGCGTCCGGTTGGTGCACGAGGCCGACCAGAGATGCGTGCCCAATCATGTCGGTGCCGCGGACACCGCGTCCTGGCTCGCCGACGCCACCCACATGACCGCCGGGCAGGCGGGCAGGATCGTCCGACTCGGCCGCGAACTACCGCTGCACCCGCAGATGGCCGCCGCGCTCGACGCCGGACGGATCGAACTCGGCCACGTCCAGGTGATCGTCAACTTCCTCGCCAGACTCGACAAACTCACCGTCGACCAGCCGGCCGAGCCGGTGGAGACCGACTGGGCCCACCCCGACCCCGAAACCGGACGCCCCGACGACTGCCAGGCCTACCTCCTCATCGCCGCGCACCTCGAGAACCTCACCGTCCTGCGCCGACGCGCACGCGCGTTGGAACTCCTCCTGCAACTCGACGGGACCGTCCCACCCGACGGGGAGAACCCCGAACTCAACGAGTTCCACGCCTCCAGCACCCTCGGCGGGCGGGTGCACGTGACAGGCAGCTTCGACGCCGAGTCCGGCGAAGCCCTCCAAACCGCGTTGTCAGGCCTGTCGAAGCCGCACCCGAGCACCGACGAGCATGGCCACCCGATCCGCGACCCTCGCTCCGCCGCCAAACGCCGCGCCGACGCCCTCGAACAGATCATCCGCGGACACCTCGACAACGCTCGCGGACCGATGGAGGGCGGCGAGCGACCGCACGTCACCGTGACCATCGACGTCGATGCCTTGAGAGACGCGGTCTCAGCGACCGCACCCACACCCGCGACCGGGGCCTGGTCCGGAAACGACTGGGACTACCACTCCGACAACGCAACCGGCCCAGTCGGCGCCGGACGCTACGACGGCTGTTCAGACGTCCGGCCGCCGCGG
>NZ_JBFUJP010000035.1:0-52513 GCF_056401315.1 Rhodococcus sp. P4_F5
ATGGCGCAGGAGTGGGCGTTCGCCCGGCACTACAAGTCAGAACAGGCCCGACGGACAGCGTTGCCGGCGTGGTTGCACACCTACAATCACCACCGGCAACACTCCGCCATCGGCAGGAACGTTCCCTTTAGTCGTTTGACCAACGTCCCTGGGCAGTACAACTAGTCGAGCCTGATCGAGTCGGGTGAGGCGTGCGCCGCGATCACCTTCTCGACACCGCCGACGTCGTCGAAACCGCTCGCAGCACCCTTGTCGTTGGCGCCACCTGACGCCGGGAGAACCCCGCCATCTATCGCCGCGAGTCACAACCGATGCCGGCCGCCATTCGAGGCATCCATCAATCGACCGTTTCCCGGACACGAATCCGGTCGTGGAAGCGTGGTCCGGCGACCAGATCCTCGAGTGTCCCAAAAACGTGTCCGATTGCTCGAGTCCCAAAACCGGGGCCTGTCAGTGAGTTCTGGGACACTCACCGCCGTGAGCACACTGTTGGGTGTGACTCACGGCAGTAGATGGCGGTGTTCTTGCGCAGTCAGGTGGCGCCAACGATTCGCTTCGCAGACCATTCGATCGCGGCACACCCAACGACCAGCCCAACCAGGAGGCAGGCCGGGAAGACGAAAGTCATGGCATGCCAACCCGCACCCGGGAGCGCCAAAGCAATGACGACGGCTACTCCTATGACCAGAGCAACGGTCCGGCGAACCCGACGCACATCTACGCCCGGACGAATCCGAACCACGCCAAACCCCACCAGCCACGACAACAGGCACAGCCAACAAAATTCCAACAAGGACGAAGAACACGAGATACATCGGCCCATCCTCGGCTAACAAGCAGGCCCTATGGGCGTGCAAACGCGACGAGGTAGTCGAATTCACAGCTGCGCGCCCTCGGTCGACAGATCAAGATCCCGTGACCGCCAACTGACCGCCACGCCCGCAGCGTGCGGGGGTTCCTCGATGCCGTCTACGCCTGCTGCGTCCACTTCTCGAGCAGCTCGGCCAGCTCGGGTGCCTGGAACTGCTCGACCGGCCTGACGACGAGAACCGGCCGGCCCGGCAGCTCGGACTTCGGCGGGAGGTCGCGCATAGCGAACTGCTTGAAATGCACCATCCCCGACGAAATCGTGTGGTTCACGTCGTCGACGAGCCACCCCGGCGGGCGGCCTTTCGGCTCCCGCAGCGGATCGAACCCGACCTGCGCGACAAGCCATTTCATCAGGTGGTCGCGGTAGTGCGCATTGTCCTCCGCGTACTGCGGGTTCGCCTTGGTGAGGATCTTCTGCCACTGCTTGAACGGCGCATCAGGATCACTGCCTGCCTTCGCGAGCCCCACGAAGAACCGCATGGTGTTTCCGAAGCCCTTGATCTTCTGCTGGCAGGCTGGATGGTCCGCGGGGAGGTAGCGGCCGGTCGCGTGCCATGCCTTCATCTCGTCGCTGACGATCCTGGCCACCGCACGGTCGGCCGCCTGCGCCCACTGCTCGTTGCGGCCCTCGCACATCCTCGCCAGAGCTTCACCGTGGTCGAGCCACTCGGCCCAGGCGACGCCGTCGGGCGTCTGCCGGTACATCGCCCACCGGGCTACCTCTTCGCGGCGGGCGCGCTCCCTCGCGATCGCAGTCTGCTCTGCGAGAGCGCGTTGCTGCGCGGCGCTCAGCTGCGCCGCGGCCTGGGCCTGCCTCTGCGCCGCCGCCGTGTCCGCCGCGGTGCGCGCATTGGCCGCGTTGACCAGTTTGCGGTTGGTCGCCGCGTTCTCGCCGGCCCTCTGCTTCGCGATCCTGGTCTGTTTGCGCTGGGCGTCGGTCTGCGCCCGGCTCTCTGCGAGCATCTGCTCTTTGTACGTCGGTCCGTCGAAAAATCCCATGTGCGTTCCCACCCCTAGATCTCCCCGTTGAACGCCGAAGTCTACCGACCTAGGTATGCCCGGCCGTCTCGTCCGGAAGATAGAGCTCGTCCCAATTCTCGGGTGACTCGGCGATCCCCACTTCATATGCCCCACAGTGCAGCTGGGGTCTGACCGGCACTGACGCAAGCTCGGGCTGGCACTCAACTCCGACGACTTCACCGACGCCCAGGCCATCGCTGCCGTCGTCCGCATCACCGGCGGCAACTTCCGCCTCCTGCAACGGTTGTTCGCCCAGATTCACCRCATTCTGCGAGTCAAGAGCTCCACATCATCACGGCCGACGTCGTCGAAACCGCCCGCAGCACCCTTGTCGTCGGCGCCACCGGACGCCGCGAGAACACCGCCATCTATCGCCGCGAGTCACAGTTGTGGGACGGTCATGCGCCGGCAGGCCCCGGATCGCATCACCCCAGCTCACACCGTCCCATTAATTGATTCCAAAACAGAGTTTCGAAACCCTGCTACGGGAACAACTTTCGATACGCTCCGGAGTGTGGAGCTTGGATATGCGCGGGTGTCAACGACGAAGCAGGACCTCGAGCGGCAGATCGACGCCCCACCAAAGTGGGGATCGACCCGGCGAACATCTACGTGGACCGCAAGTCCGGTGCAACCACCGACCGCCCCGGTCTGACCGCGCTGCTCGGGTACGCCCGCGAAGGCGACGCCATCGTCACGCACACCCTCGACCGGCTCGGCCGGAACGTGCGCGACACCCTGAATCTGATCCACGACCTGCGGGAACGTGGGATCGGGATCCGTAACCTGGCCGACCCGATCCGGATCGACTCGAGCAATTCGGACGATCCGATGACCCAACTCGCCGTCGTGCTGCTCGCTCTGTTCGCGCAGATGGAACGCACCTCACCCTCGAACGCGCCGCCCACGCCCGGGAGCGCCCGGGAGGTCGCCACAGCGAAGGGCCGGCGCACCGGCCGCCCGTCGGTGGTCTCCGAATCCCAACTCGCCCACGCGATCCAACTGCAGGATGCAGGGGCCACCGCAGCCGAGATCACCGCGAAAACCGGGCTGGCAGCAGTCGGGCGCTGGCCGGTTCCAAGATCGCTGAGTTGACCGCGGACCTCACTGATGAGGGAGTGCTGTCGGAGCTGCCCCCGGGAGGCTGTGGCGGTGAGCTTGATGGTGTCGCCGACGCTGACCAGGCACACGTCCTCTCGGAGCTGTCCGGCGGCGGCTTCAGCGTCGAAGGCTGCTCCGCCACACTGGCTTTGGCCAAGTCCGGGAGTGTTTCTCCGCCCAAACCGCAGCAGCTGCGATACCAGGCGGGCGACACCGAAACTAGGTCCGTTGAGCCAAGGTAGTGCCCCTCGCAATCGAGGGGGCACTACCTCTCCGCACGTGTGCGCGCTGCTACGCCTGCTTCACGAGTGCGATGCCAACACTCGGGCCCCCGTCCGGAAGCTGGACGAGCGGACTATTGGTGAATGTGTACGGCGTGGGATCGAACACAGTGAAGCCCGGCATCACGTTAGGCGCGACATACGGTTGGGGGTTCACGACAACCCTTCCGCGGGTCGAATCGCTGGTGTAGAAGACATCTGGCGCAGCGGCCCCGAGCCCGATGAACTTCGCGGTCGGTGAGCTTAAGACGTTGATGTCGTACACCCGTCGATACTCGATTGCGTTGAACGAGGCGTTCGGCCCTGTTGACGGGATAGAGAAGTGCGTTATTCCCGCTGCTTCGTAGATCGGGAATCCCGCGGACCGGGCCGCGATCAGCGTTTGTACTGTGATTCCCTGTGGGGCCGCGATATCCCCGAGAGCGGCACGGGCCGCGACCTCGGTGACGGGCCTCAACTCATCCAGAGTCGGCGCGGCGGACGCCGGCGCAGCAGCACCGACGGCCACTGCAGCAGACAGCCCCGCCGCGACCAGAAGTTGCTTTGACCTGCGAATCTTCATACTTGTCCCCCTAGTTTGAATGTGATTGCCTAGCGATGCTACGCATGTGAAACCTGTTATGGCGGAAACTGATTCCGAGTTGATATCAATAGTCGGCGGTGCGGCGCGTACCGGCCACGCCAGCCTTGAAAGGGACTGTCCCCTGTTGGTGTACGCGGTCACGATCGCCCTCTCACCGGATGGGGAACGCGCTGAGCGCGCGGCCCCGATTGTGAGCGACCTTCTGTCGACTCTTCGCTCCCTGCTCACCGGCGGTAAGCAGTGAACGCCCCTGGCCGGAGTGGACGGCCACCACTGTGCCCCGCCCACGTCCTCGACCGCGTCCTCGACCTGCGGGCCGACGGACTGTCGTACCGGGGCATCTGCAAGCGCACTGATAGTTCACGCGCCGACCATCACGCCGACTGCCTCGGCTGCGATCTTTTCAGTAGATGACTGACCAGACCCACAGCACTACCGGAGCAAGCGGGCACATCCTGAGTGGGCGCGTACCTAGACTGATTGAACGGTCGGGGCGGGGCCGGCGGCTCCCGCCGTCATAGGGGCACTCGTCCCGTGCGACTTCCGCCGCGCACCGCCGCTGAGGGGAGGTGATTGAGATGGATAATGGTTTCTTCGGGCCCATCGGGGTGGCCATACTGAATGCCATCTCCTGGTGGAACTACCTGACACCCTGGTGAACTACACCGACAGCAGATCGGTGAGGAGACTTTGCCTTGCGGGTCCGGACTCGACACCGGAAGTGTTGCAGATTATTCCCAGACGTTGGATGTGGACCTTGCCGATACCCGAGGTGTCGCAGCGGGTGCTTTTCAACATCCTCGGGTGCGACCTGGGCGGGCACTGCCCGTAGTTGGGGCGGCCTTCGGAAGTGATTCATCGATGGACAACCCGATCTTCTTTATACCGATACCACGCGAGTGGCAGATCTGGCTGACTCAGCACACGCCATGCTGGTTCTGGCTGGCCGGCTGCCGCCCGTAACCCGAGGGGTGAGGCTGATATGGGTGACATGTTCTGGTACATCCCGCTGCTTCCGTGGGATGTCAAGCTGTGGCTGGCAGCCACATATCCGTGTGTCATCGACTTCCGGCAGAGCTGCGGGTGATCAAGATGGACGACCCGATTGTCTTTTTCGGCCCCGTGTTCGGCCCGCTGTACGTGGCGGTGGTCACCTGGCTCGTGTCGATCGGGGTGCTGTGATGCTCGACATCTTTCCTGTGCCGCCCTGGCTCTACGCCGTGCTGTACCAGCTGTGGTTGCTGGGCATCCCGCCGCACTGATCGGAAGGTGAACGCCGATGGACACGTACTCAATTTGGCTTGGCCCCCTTGGGGTGCTCATCGACCAGGCGCGATACATGTGGTTCGCGTTCAATGGATGGAAGTAGTCGAGATGGATTTCCCGCTGATCTACTGGCTCATGTGGCCGCCGTTCTTCAACGACCAGCAGCGGCAGTGGGCGCTGGACAACGTGCCCTGTTGGCTGGGCGGCTGGTGCTACTGAATGGACGTCATCGTGCAAGGCGAGATCTGGCTTTGCCCCGGGGCTCGCCATGGCCGCGATCCCTTGCCACCTTGGCGGGCGCTGCCCCTAAACACCCGAGAGGTGATCGCGATGGATTCCAGTGTTACCGCCACCAGTCGACAGATTCGGGTACTTGGCAAGATGACAGTGCGGGCACCCAGCAGGCATGGATCCGTCGACCCTCCAGCCGCACCAGGGTGCGGGGGCCGGCGCGCCATTTACAGCCGTCAAAACGCCGCCATCTACGGCTGAAAGTCACACCCGGTGTCGGAAAACCATCGTTATCTGGAGCGACCTGAAGGGCGTCCTCGACGTTGAGCACGTGCGGGTAAGACACCGGTGTCCACCCGTGCTGCGCAGTGACACGGGCGACGCGGCGGGTGATCGTCGCCAGCGCCCGGCGGCGAGCGCAGCAGGGTCATGCCCTCGATCAACCGCACCAGCTCGGGGTCGGTTCGTCTGCCCGTCGACCGACGCTGGGCCGGTGCCAGCCCCGCCAGGCCCTGGCTCAGATAGCAGTGCAGCCACCGTTGCACGGTCCGCAGTGAAGTGCTGGCCGCGGCCGCGGCGCGGGTCAGCGGCACACCGTCTTCCAGGTGAGGTCGCAGTACCGCGAACCGGCTCATCGCTTTGCTGCCGTTCGCGTTCGGTCAATCACGAGTCACCTCGCTTCTACGCTCGCCGGCCGCGACTGTATTGGTCACATTCTTGCGCCTGGCGCGTCCCGGGGTGCGAGCTGCGGCCAGGCCGTCTGTGTCGGTGGACGATGTCGCCGCCGCGATCAGGACTCGTCCCGGGCCCGTTGCAGTGTCGCGTACATCGCCGACCGGGACAGACCGCTGATCTCGCAGAGTTGGCCGGCGGAGTAGTCGCCCGAGTCGTAGTCCGTGAGCAGGCGTTTGCGTTGCAGGGCGGACAGCTTGGGTTGTTTGCCCTTGAGTCGGCCGGCCTTCTTCGCTTCGGCCATGCCCTCGCGGGTCCGGGCCCGGATGAGGTCCGACTCGAACTCCGCCATCAGCGACAGCATCCCGAAGAACAGCTTTCCCGTCGGGTCGGACGGGTCGTGGATGGATCCGCCGATGCTCAGTCGGGTGCCCTTCGCCTCGAGTTCCTCGGCGATCGAACGCAGATCCACCGCGGACCGCCCGAGCCGGTCCAGTTTCGCCACCACAAGGGTGTCGCCGGCGCGGCAGGCCGCCAGCGCCTCCCGCAGTCCCGGCCGGTCGCGGTTGCGGCCGGTGAATCCCTTGTCGGTGTAAATGCGATCCGGCTCGACGCCGAAGCGTTTGAGCGCTGTGCGCTGCGCTCGCAGATCCTGGCCCTGAGTTGAGCATCGGGCGTACCCGATCAGCATTCCGTCCACGAGAGGACAGTAGTCCGGCAAAGGCAACCCATGCCGGATCAACATGCAGGACGGATAAACAGGACACCTGGGGGTAGCGATCGCGCTGGCCGCAATCGAGCCCAGCCCGTCCGACGGGCGTCCTGTTGGAGGGTCGTCATACAGGAAACCCGACTGGAAAGCAGAGCCTGTGAAGTTTGACGGCAAGTCGCGGCGCTCTGTCATCGTTTGGTGGCGTTAGTCGCCGATGACGAGGATGCTCGCGGCGGCTTCGATAACTTCGTCGGCAATCGTCTCATCTCCGGCTGTCCCGCCACGGCCGCCAACAGATGGTCAAGTCCGGCTGCCCCGATATCTACCCCCAAACCCCGGTACGCGTTAGTGGTGCCAGCACACCCTAGCCGTATAGGGTGGTGGGCATGCAACTCGACACGATCCAGCAAACGACCGACAGCCTTATCACCGCATGGGGCGCGACCCTCCGCGACCTCATGGACTACGGATTGACAGAACACAAGGCGCGAAAAGCCCTCGCCAACACCGCGATCCCGTCCCTCCCTTCCAGCTCGGTCACGACGGTCCCCCACATCACCGGATTCACTGACACGGTCTGCCTCGTTCCGATGGGCGAAGTGGGTCGGCGCTACCTCAGCCACAACGTCTACCTCCGCGACTATGCACTCAAGGGGCAGATCCGACTGCGCTCTACCCACCTCGGATACTCAGACGACGGCTTCATCAAGACTGTCCGCCCCATCCTGCGTCGGATACGACTCGGATCAGGAGGGGCTATCGCGGGGGCCGGGGTGGTCAACTCCGCCGCGATCCAGCTGGAACCCGACTTTGGCACGTCATGGCCGGAGGCATGCACTCTCGTTGAGCTCGGCCCGCCCATCCCTGTCGGGCTGCCACTCGGATTCCGACCCAACCCCAATGGCGGCGCAACAGCGATCGCCGGAGTGCGGCACGTCGAACTCGATGCACTGTTCGCAGCCGTCCAGGCCGGAGGTGCGCTTACTGACGTGCCGTCGATCTGACACCTCAGGCTGACCATCTCGGGATCCTGGAGGCACCGACAGATGGGCGGCGCCCGGTCGCCCCCGACGGCATCGGTCACCGGAGTTTGCGGAGCATCTCCATCAACCACGAGTCAATCCGGATGTTCATCTTCCGGGTGCACTCAAGGACCGCCGACGCCTGCCCGTCGAGCTCCCCGGCGGCGTTCGCATGGAGGGCCACCGCCGGATCCGCGAAGTCGAGGGTGCGTTCCACGCCGTCCAGCGTGGCCAGCTTCTCGCCCGCAGCCGCCCGGCGGACCAGCAGGACGCCGCCGACCTTGGCGGGTTGGCCAGACGATAGGGACAGCCCGTATCAACGAGAGCTTCGGCAATTGCTGCAGCTCTCGACCTTTCCATGCCCGTCTTCACACGAAAGAAGCAGATGACACCTGACTCAACCGAATCCACGTCCACCGGCCGTCCGAAGAGCAGCCTCGCACAGACCGTGACCGCGTGGGCCACCGCCGCCGTTGCCGTAGCCCTTGGCGGTCTCGTCGTCGCTGGTGGCGCCCTCCTCACCGCTGCAGAAAACTCACTCAATCACTTCAGTGAGACGAGCACGGCCTCCAGTGCCGTGACTCAGTGGCTGTGCCTGCCGTACACCCAGTTCGTCCTCGAGCAGCACCGCGCCGGCCTCACCCCCGAGCAGATCGCGGGTGCCCTCGAAGTGTCCGAGTACAAGCGCGGCGGCCAGCTCGGTGTCAGCGCACCGGTCACCGACATCGACGGACCTCGCCTCGACTCGACGGACGCCTGCGGACTCCCCTTCGAGATCATCGACGCCGTCGCGCCTGCTCCGACCCCGGTCCCGGCCCCGTAGAGCACGCCCACACCCGACATGTCTATGACGGTGTCCGACAGATAATCCGGACACCGGCAAACTGAAACTGACGCCGATCTTCCACAGAACATCCGTTCAAGATGGTGTCGCAGTAAGACATCTCGGGGAGGACACGTTCATGAAGAAGCCCAGTCGACTGATCGCCACCGGAGCTTTCGCTCTGGCCGCCACCGGCGCCGCTGTTGTCGGTACCGTCGTTGCCGCGCCCGCAGCCTCGGCTGCCGTAGCACCCGGCAACTACACCTTCACCACGATCAACTTCGGCATCCCGTCCACCGCCCCGGCCAGCGTCCAGAACGGTGTCCTGACCCTGTTCGCGCCCCTCGGCCCGGTCAACCACCGGATCGTCGACGTCCCCGGTGGCGGATACATCGACTCCGGGCAGGGGCAGCGGTACTTCCTCGGCGGTGAGACCTTCATCGACACCTTCGTCGGTCCTGTCCGGATCGGCCACAGCATGCTGACCCCACGCTGATCGAACCCCACCCGCGCACTGCTACACACAGAACGCCGCCTCGTACTCCACGAGGCGGCGTTCTCCTTTCTCCACGACACGAACGCAGCTCCGGGGAGAGCGGGCAGCCCGGCATAGCGACCGTCTCGCCCGCGGGTGCGGTACCCGTGCCGCCACGGCAAGGACGAGAGCACACCAACGCCGACGCGCGGATGGAGTCGCACAAGGAGATTGACGAGCCGAACGTCGTCGGCCTGTACGCGGACGTCACCGACAGCACGGATACGATCGCGGAGCACTTCAACGACCCGTCTGTCGGCGGATACGGGAGGAACCGGGATCTGCCCACCGCGGTCGCCGACGCGTTCGTGTCCACGTTCGGCGTCGTCGACCTGCCGTATTTGAGCACCCAAAGCAGGCTGTGACCTGCATAAAAAAACACGTCCCCGGGGGGTCGGGGATCACCACACACTGAGGGGGAATCGTGCGAAGAGCTCTTCTCGCACCAGCAATCGCCGCGGCAATGTTGTTGTCCGGATGCGGATCCGACAGCGACGAGGCAGCCACTGGAGCCTTCCACGAAGGCAGCGAACCGTCGCTCGCCGACGATCCACTGATGGCCTGCTACGGGCGCGTCGGGTTCAAGGAACGCCAGGACTGTGTGCCCGGAGTCGGGACGATGTCGGCGCGGGACCTGAAGGTGAAGCTACCCGAGTACGCCAAGGTGATGATCGGAAAGATGGACCGCGGTCCGGACGAGGTGCCGGTAGCCACGCTGAACGTCGACGACCGGTGGCTTCGCGCGTTCCTGGTGCCGTATCGGATCTCCAGCCACGGGATGACCCCGGAGTCGAGGGGGACGCGGATTGAGGTGGTGAACCTCGCCGACCGGTCGACGGTCACCTCGATCGACCTGCCGAACACCCAGATGAACGCGATTCTCCCGGACACGAAGAACGGCCTGTTCGTTGCTGCATTAACCGACTTCGACCTGCTCTTCGAGGGCGGGTTTCGGAACAAGGGCCCGAAGATCGACGCGACGATGGCGGCGGTCGACCCCCTGGCGGGGAAGGCCCTGTGGCAGAAGAACGACCTGCTGACCTCCAACCCGGACGCGGTCATCGACCGTGGCGTTCTTCCGGCGTACGGGGTTCCGGACCGCGAGTGCGACGGGTACACGAAGGCGCGCACCGTGCAGGTGCTCGACACGAGGACCGGCGAAGCGAAGTGGTCGAAGCACGTCACCGAGCTCCGGGGGCCCAAGAACGGCGACCAGTGCACGGTCGACATCGTGTACGCCGACCCCGGACTGCCGTTCATCCCGGTCACCCGTAAAGGGGACCTGGCCGTCGTCGGGGTCCGCGATGACTACAACCTCACGACCAACCTCGATGTCGACACTGGTGAGGTGTTCGCGCCGCTGCCGTCCGAGGTCATCGAGCTGCCGAGCAAGTCGATGCCGGGCCGGTTCTTCGCCGACCCGCGCAGTCCGTTGACGCTGATCGAGGTTGCCCATGAGGGGCAGGTCGGCCGCACCGGCGGGGAGACGGGTTGGCTGGTCGTCGACCGGAATGCGGGGACCATCGTCAACCGGATCCCGGGGACGACACTGTCCGAAGTGAAGGCCGGCATCGTGGGCTTGTTCGATTCCCAGGTTTACCTGAAGAACTCGACGATCTTCACGATCGACGGTCGCACCAACGCCGAGGGTGGCACCGTCAGTGCGCTTCCCGTGCGGGTGGTCAATGGCTGGACGCTCCACGACGACGGCACCTTCACCAAGGACTGACTCCCCCGCATCACGAGAAAAGTGGCCTCACCGCGATCGGCGGTGAGACCACTTTTCTATGTGTTGACCTGTGATGATGTCACGTCCCGCCGGCAGCGGTGGCGGCGCCGGCTCGGGCAGTCGCCTACTTCGGCGACCTCATGCTCACGCTGCGTCTCGTTTGGGAGTCCTACCGCGTTCGAGTGAGCCCTGCCGAGATGATCGAGGCAACCGTGTCCGGGTCTCTGGGGGTGAAGGCCGGCGTCCCGTAACCCCAGATCTCCAACACGATTGCGGTGTGCTTCCTCGGCCGCAGTAGGTCGAGGCTGTACCAGTGGCTGAAATCGCCCGTGCCCCAGATCCTCCACCGACCTCCGATGTCGGGGAGTGCGGCGTTTTGCACGTACTCGATCTTCTCGTAGGGCAGGAACCTGCTCACGAACGGAAAATAGAAGTGTCGAATCGTCACGCCTCGATCGTCGAGACGCACAGTCCTGTCTTCGTAGAGAATCCCACCCATACCCGCGACCATAGCTTCGTGCTGTGGCGTGGGTTCACATCCGCTCCGGAGCGCTGACGCCGAGCAGTTCGAGACCGTTCGCGAGGACCTGGCGGGACGCGTCGCACAGCTCCAGACGCGCGATGTGCAGCTCGCCGGCCTCCTCGTCGCCCTGCGGCAGGATGCGGCACGCGTCGTAGAAGCGGTGGTAGGTACCCGCGAGCTCCTCGAGGTACCGCGCGATGCGGTGCGGCTCGCGCATGTCGGCGGCCTTCGCGACGACGCGCGGGTACTCGCCGATGGTGCGGATCAGGTCGCCCTCGCGGTCGTGCGTGAGCAACGCCAGGTTCGGGTTGGCCGAGCTCAGCCCCAGTTCCGCGGCGTTGCGAGCGATCGAGCACAGGCGTGCGTGCGCGTACTGGACGTAGTACACCGGGTTTTCGTTGCTGGTGCTCGTCCACAGTTCGAGATCGATGTCGATGCTCTGGTCGACCGACGAACGCACCAGCACATAGCGGGCGGCGTCGACGCCGATGGACTCGACCAAGTCGTCGAGGGTGATGACCGTGCCCGCGCGCTTGCTCATCTTCACCGCGACACCGCCGCGCACGAGGTTGACCATCTGCCCGATCATGACCTCCACGGTGTCCGGGTCGTCGCCGAAAGCGGCCGCGGCGGCTTTGAGGCGACCGATGTAGCCGTGATGGTCGGCCCCGAACATGTAGATGCACAGGTCGAAGCCGCGGGCCCGCTTGTCCTGGAAGTACGCGATGTCGCCGGCGATGTACGCGGCGTTGCCGTCGGACTTGATGACGACGCGATCCTTGTCGTCGCCGAAGTCGGTGCTCTTGAGCCACCAGGCCCCGTCCTCGTGGTACAGGTTGCCCGAACCCTTGAGGGTCTCGACGGCCCTCTCCACCGCACCCGACTCGAACAGCGAGTTCTCGTGGAAGTAGACGTCGAAGTCGACGCCGAACTCGTGCAGCGTGAGCTTGATGTGCTTGAACATCAGCTCGACGCCGATGGACCGGAAGGTCTCGTGGGTCTCGACCTCGGGCAGGTCGAGGATGCCCGGGGCCTGCTTCTGGACCTCGGCAGCGATGTCGCCGATGTAGTCGCCGGCGTAGCCGTCCTCCGGCGCCGGCTCCCCCTCGGCCGCGGCGATCAGCGACCGCGTGAAGCGATCGATCTGGGCGCCGTGGTCGTTGAAGTAGTACTCGCGCGTCACATTGGCGCCCTGCGCGGTCAAGATGCGACCGAGAGCGTCGCCGACCGCCGCCCAGCGCGTTCCACCGAGGTGGATGGGACCGGTGGGGTTCGCGGAGACGAACTCGAGGTTGATCGGCTTGCCTACGAGCATGTCACCCGTGCCGTACGCCGCACCGTCCTCGAGTACCTTCGTGACGATCGCGCCCCGCGCGTCGGCCGCGAGGCGGATGTTGAGGAAGCCGGGTCCGGCGACGTCGGCCGAATCGATGCCGTCGGACGCCGCCAGCTCCGCCGCCAACCAGGTGGCGAGATCGCGGGGATTGACGCCGGCCTTCTTGGCGACCTGCATCGCCACATTGGTGGCGTAGTCACCGTGCTCGGGGTTGCGGGGCCGCTCGATCGTCACGACTGTCGGAAGTACAGAAGAATCCAATCGTCGCTCAGTGAGAACCTTCGCGGCAGAGTCGCGGAGAAGTTCACTGAGCATGGTCGGGTTCATGGCAACGCACTATACGGACAGGTGTTCTGCGACTACCCGACGAATCCGCTGCATCACCCCTATAGAGCAGGGAATTGGGAGTGCTGGCGATCAGCCGCAGCACTCACCCAGTCAGCGAGCTTGCAGCGCGGATTACAGCGTCCGCGCACCTGGTGTCTTCGTCCAAGGTGCCGCCTTCCGCTGTCGCCGAATGTTGAGACAAGTACCTGCGGGAATGCGCGCGATGAGACGCTCTGAGGACGGAGCGTTGAGACGGAATCGCTTAAGGACGCCTCACTCGATTTAGGGTGTGCTTCTCGCTCATCCTGTGAGGATCTCTGACCGGTCGGAGAGATCGGAGTGAACGCCCACATACTCTTAGACGGACGGCCTGGAGTTTCCGAATGACTCCGTTGTTCGAGGAGGATCGTGGACACACCCAGCACGGCGCGGGCCGGGCAGTGGATGCGCGACTACGTCGCCGAAACCCTCTCCCGCACCGATCTCGAGTCATTCATCGACAACGTATGTCAGTCCATGGGGGCGGACGTCCCAGAACTGTCCACGGACGCCGAGATCCAGCGCGATCTCGAGTTGGCTGTGCGCAGTCAGTTTCGTCTCATCCTGGCCGTGAGGCGATCGGACACCTCGCCGCGGTGGTCGATCCCGGCCACCGAGGAAGGCCGTTCACTGGCACGAACTATTGCGCGCCGAGGGCTGGAACTACGGTTTCTCTCCCAGCTCTACCACGCCGGCCACCGGGCCGTATGGCGGTTCGTCTCCGGGTTCGTCAACGATGCCGACCTACCGGCGGACTTCAAGGTTCAGCTCGTCGTCGTGATGTGGGAGCAGACGAGCGAGGTCATGAACTCGATGCTCGCCGACCTCGCCGCCACCTACACGCAGGAACATGAACGGCTGCTCAGCGGCGCCTTCTCCATGCGGGTGAACACGGTCCGCGAAATCCTGGACGGCACCCAGCAGAGCGCCGACGAGGCCTCCGTTCAGCTCGGCTACCCACTGCACCGCACCCACACAGCACTGGTGCTGTGGACGACAGACCACGCGATCTCGATCGACGCGCAGATTTTCGAGCCGCTCGCCCGGCGACTCGCTCGATCAGCCGACGCCACCGAAATCCTCTGCGTCCCATCCGGACTACGGGGGCTGTGGGTCTGGATGGTGTCGAGGAACAACGAAGAGCCCACAATCGATTCCGCACTCGTGCCACCCGGGGTGCGTGTCGCGGTGGGCCGCCCGGGGCAGGGTATCGACGGGTTTCGGCGAACCCACCGTGAGGCGCAGGCGGCGCAGGCGATCGCCGCTCGCGCCCGACAGGATCGGTCCGTCACCAGCTACCGCGACGTCGAACTTGTCTCGATGCTCGCGTCCCGCCCGGACGCGATGAGCACTCTGGTCGAACGCGAGCTGCCCGGGATGCTGGGCGAGGACGAGCTGTCCGCCCGGCTCCGCGAGACTCTGCGCGCAGTCCTGTCGCAGCAGGGAAACCTCGAGTCCGCAGCTCGCCAGCTCTCCATTCACAAGAACACCGTCAGGTACCGCATGCAACAGATCGAGGAGCGACTCGGCCGGCGAATCAACCACCGGGCGGTTCACCTGGAACTGGCACTCGCCTGCTTCGATACCTTCGGCGGTTCGCTCCAGACGGATGTATCGACAGGACAAAACTCGCGAACGAACTTGGACAACTAGACCAAGCCACCAAACCTGTTCTCCTGCAAGGCTGAATGTCGACAGTACGTCTTCCAGTTTGAAAGATCTGTGGCAATGGCCACTGCGACCAATAGTCAAGTACGGGGAGGGTTTTGCAATGAAGACCAAGGGTGCGTTGCTGTGGGGCATCAACGAGAAGTGGTCCGTCGAGGAGATCGAACTCGGTGACCCGGTCGCCGGCGAGGTGCAGATCCGCATGGAAGCCGCCGGCATGTGCCACTCCGATCACCACATCGTCACCGGCGCGACGCCGATGGCGTCCTACCCGGCGATGGGTGGCCACGAGGGTGCGGGCGTGGTCATCAAGCTCGGCGAGGGGGTCAAGGATCTCGAGGTCGGCGACCATGTCGTGCTTTCGTTCATCCCGGCGTGTGGACGCTGCCCGTCGTGCGTGTCGGGACATTCGAATGTCTGCGATCTCGGTATGGGGCTGCTGCAGGGCCAGGCCATCGCCGACGGCACCCACCGTGTCCAGGCTCGCGGGGAGAACGTGGTCCCGATGAGTCTGCTCGGCACGTTCTCGCCCTACATCACCGTCCACGAGTCCTCCGTCGTCAAGATCGAGAAGGACATCCCGTTCGAGCTCGCCGCCCTCGTCGGCTGCGGTGTCCCGACCGGATGGGGTTCGGCGACGCACATCGCCGAGGTCAAGCCGGGTGAATCGGTTGCCATCATCGGCGTCGGAGGCGTCGGCATGTTCGCACTGCAGGGCGCGGTCGCGTCAGGTGCGCGCCACGTGTTCGCGATCGACCCGGTGCCGTTCAAGCGAGAGCAGGCACTCAAGTTCGGTGCCACGCACGCGTTCGCCTCGATGGAGGAGGCGATCGGCCCGATCATGGAGATCACCTGGGGCCGCATGTGCCAGAAGACGATCATCACCGTCGGCGAGATGAAGGGCGAGTACATCGACCCGGCCCTCACTCTCACGGCAAAGACCGGCCGCTGCGTCCTCACCGCGATGGGCCACATCGCCGACATGGACGTCAAGCTCAACGCGTTCACGTTCACGTTGCTCCAGAAGGACCTGCAGGGAAACATCTACGGTGGCTGCAACACCCGCGTGGACATCCCGAACCTGCTGAACCTGTACAGGGCCGGTCAGCTCAACCTCGAGGACATGGTCACCAACGTCTACTCACTTGAGCAGGTCAACGACGGCTACCAGGACATGCTCGACGGCAAGAACATCCGCGGCGTCATCCGCTACACCGAAGCGGACTGGTAGATCGTCGATCGGGCGTGCCTCGCAGTCTGATCGGGTGCAGACGCTCGATCAGATCGCGTAGTGGTCGGTGAACAACGCCTCGGCTGCTGTCGTCTACGACGGTGGCTGAGGTGTTGCGCATTTCGGGGATCGGGAGCGGGTCTACCCGCAGGCGTCGCAGGACTGGCAGGTCCGCCACCGGCCGCGGGCGGCTACCGTGAGGCGGGTGAGTACGAGCCAGCCGGTACCTGAAGATGCCAAACCCGCCGACCACCCAGCCCGGGTCTCCTCGATGTTCGACGGGATCGCCGGCCGTTACGACCTGATGAACCTCGTCATGACCTGGGGGCAGGAGCCGCGGCTGGTGCGGCGTACCGTCCAGCGGGCAAAGCTGCCCGATGCTCTGAAGGTGCTGGACCTGGCCACGGGAACCGGCGACATCGCCCACGAGGTGCTGCGAACCCACCACGACGCGGACGTCACCGCAGTGGACTTCGCGCCGGAAATGATGGCGATCGGCGCAGCCCGTCCCGATGGCGACCGGATCGCCTGGGTCGAGGCAGACGCGATGGACCTCCCGTTCGAGGACGACACCTTCGACGCCGTGACCCACGGCTACCTGCTGCGGAACGTGGCCGACATCCCCACCACGCTGGCCGAACAGTTTCGTGTGCTGAAGCCCGGTGGTCGGATGGTGGCTCTGGAAACCTCACCGGCGCCGGACAACATCCTCAAGCCTTTCTCCACCGCCTACGTCAAGTACGTCGTCCCGCAACTCTCACGGCTCATCACCAAAGATCCGGAGGCCTACGAGTACCTCTCGGCTACGACCCGGGGATTCCGGACTCCCGCCCAGGTCCAGGAGCTACTGAAGGATGCGGGCTTCGTCGGCGTCGGCCATGAACTGCACCTCTTCGGCACCCTGGCGATCCACTGGGCAACCAAGCCGAGATAGTCGATAGGCGACGGCCGTGCGCTGACGTCATTTCAGGCGATGGGATGAAGACTCCGGAACCGACCTGATGTACCACTTCTCGTGTTGCGGGTAGCCGCGGCGAGCCCGCGGGTAGCGACCACGGTCTCGGCACCGTAGATCACCAGCTTCATCGAAGGGGCTCCCCCATTCGTGCCGCATGCTCCAGCCGCTTGACCTGTCGGCGCGATGGAGGGACGGGCCCCCGATCGTGAATCGGAGTCGGTAACGCGAATGGGGGTGTCGACGATCTTGATCTTGAACATGTGAGCGCTACGTCTGAGGTCAGAGCAGTCTCGATGGGGAGGGCCGATTGTTGAGAAGAACTGCCGCGGTGTGGTTGGTCGCTTTAGGGCTTGCGGTGTCAGGTTGTGCCGATGGCGGCGAATCTAGCGATGGGGCGGACGCATCCTCTGCGACGACTACCTTCGCGGTATCAAGTTCGGGGCAGACCACACCGATGTCGACTTCGTTGCCGCCTGCTGCGACACCACCTCCGGTGACGGCGGACACCGGAGGTGGTGTTGCTGCACCGGAGGAGACGGAGGTGGTGACGGAACCGCCCGTTGTCGAGCACGAGGGTGGCGGGGACGAGCCGAGGCAGGGAGTCGACCCCAATCCGTTCAACTGCGTCGGTGACATCTGCCCCAATCCCTACACGGACGCGCCGCCTCCCGATCCGAACGCGGACCATCGGAACCCGCAAATTTCGTGGTGCGGAACCGATAAGAACGTCGACAACCGCGGAGCCACGGTGTACGACGACGGCACCTGGTCACCGTGGACGCAGTTCTGCGCCAACGAGTTCGACGCCGTGAACAATCCGCCCAATCCACCGGGAACGATGGGAGGCGGCGGAGCTGTCGCCGGTCCGTGCCGTCCCGACGAAGAGGGAACGATCACACACACCCCGGACATGCGCAAGCAACAGTGCACGGGTGGCCATTGGGTCTACATTCGCTGATCGCAAACCGACAGAGACACGCCCGACGTCCCCGAACGGTCGAACACGAAGGGGACGTGTCATCCGCACAGTTCACAGCCAAAAAAGGTGTTTCTGTCGGCGCGCTCGGCACCAACCGGCAGCGAACCGGTCGACTCAACTCACGCAGACGCGCGAGGAAATCCTCATAATCGGGACATGCCAACTTCACACAAATCTGCTTCGGCCGCAGTAACCGGACTCATCAGCGCGGCCATGTTCGTTGCCGCGCCAGGGGTAGCCGGCGCCACCGAGGCAACCGGCCCTTGCCAGCTCGGGACCAGCAACACAGAACCACGATCGTGCGCCCAGTCGGAGATCGGATACAACCGGGTGTTGACGCTGGGAAACGGCATCTGCGCCGGTTTGATGTCCGTCTCCGGGACTGCGTTTGACGGACCCCTGTGGGATTACTCCGAGGGCCGAGGGGCTGTACATTCCGTCGAACTGCGAATCTCGCAGGGCTTCTCACCGCTGGGCGACTGGGGATCGACCACCCTGGCCTGCGACGTCACTGCGATCATCGATTGGCAGAACCTCGACACCGGTCACAGTGGCACAGCGAGTCGGCCCGTACCCGCCAGCACCACCAGCACCCAACCACCGACGCTCATGTATGTGGGTACGGGCCCGGGACGGGTTCGGCTCACCATGCGAACCGACCACCCGAGCATTCCGGTTTCCACGGACGTGGTCGTCCCCTGACGTAAGTCAGCTCTCGTCGTACTTCTCCCAGAAGCGCGCCCGCAGCCGGTACCGCGTCCCCTCGTCCAGGTCGTACCTCTGCATCACGTCGGAGGCGTCGAGCAGCAGGGCCCGGTCGATGTCCCTGGGGACCGACGGCCTCGCCCGCTCGAGTCCGAGTCTGTCGTCGGGGGTGGCGCTTTCGTGGAACGAGGTGAGGATGCGCTGGACGACCTCGTCGAGGAGTTGGTCCTGTTCGGGATCGTCGACGTACCCGGGGAGTGCGTGCGCGGGAGATCCGGTCGAGACGCTGTAGGCGAGCACGCTCGTCGACTGCGGGGCCGCAGCTGCTGGGGCCGGCACGACCGTCGCGAGGTCGAGGGGTGTCCGGGTGACCGGCGGTGCGCCCGCCGCCGCGGGCCGGGCAGATGTGGGCTTCGGGCCGCTCGGCACGGGCGCCGRCCTCGGCGCACTGGGTGCAGGCCTCGGCGCGGGCGCGGGCTGGCGATCAACCTTCATCACCGCAGCATCGACCGCGGGGCCGTCGATGCTGTCGAGCTCGTCGGCGGCCCGGACCAGGTGCCGGCTCATGCCGTGCGGCCGACCCTCGACCGTGGGCACCGCCAGCAGCACCACCTGCACGCCATGCACCTGCGCCTCCTCGACCGCCTCGGTGAGGTCGTCATCGCCGGAGACGAGGAAGAACACGTCGGCCGCACCGTTACGGGCGTGCGTCACCAGGTCCAGGCCGATACGCAGGTCGACCCCCTTCTGCTCGCCGTTGACGCCGAACCGACCCAGTCTGAGCTTGACCTTGGACAGCTCGCCGATGTGCTCCTGCTGGCTGTCCGGGATTCCGTTGCGGGCCGAGTCGTACCAGTGGACCCGCAGCAGGGGCAGGCCCGACCTGGCCTCCGCGGCATCGACCAGTGAGCGGATCAGCTTGGCGTAGTCGACATGGATCCCGCTGCGCAGGGAGGTGCCGGTGACGCGAGTCGCGGCAGAGGCAAGCAGGTATCCGGTGTCGATGTAGAGGGAGCAGGTCGATCGCATGGGTCACTATGGCATGCGCGACAGGTGGTTCCGGCTGGGTCAATACCGAAGATCGCGTCACGGTCCAGGTGCGGCTGCCGAGTCAGTCAGGGAACCGTCCAGACACCTGCGCCGGGCGTGCTCGCGAGTAACCCGTATCCATAGGGCAGCGTGGCCAGGGCGACCACCGTCCCGGAACCGGTCTCGACCGGTGTGCCGTCACCGAGGTATGCGACACCAGCTGCACCGGTGGAGATGTTTCGCCAGTGGACGAAGACATCGGTGTACGGCCCAAATCGGGTCACTCCCGGAGTGTCTGTATCGGTAGTGGCGGTCAGGTAGAAGTAGCCCGAGCTCGGGAGTCCGGTCACACCGACGCCGAAACCGGAACCGGGAATGGCGAAGACAGTGTCGGTCGGTGCGGCGGCGGCGGGGTGTGCCGCGAGAAGCAGGGCCACGCCGGCTCCGGCGACGATGGATGCTCGGCGTAGACGGTGACGTTGCCTCATCGACGGACCTCCCTGCCTGGCGGCCCGCTCCAACCCCCGAACACCGGCGCCGGCCGAAGAAGCTCTCATTCTACGTCCGATACGGGTGTCCCCGACCATGAATCACCTGGTCGGGGCCGCCCTTAGCGTGCTACTCCCACCGTCGTTGAGGCGACGGTGGGAGGCCGCGAGCAGCACCGCAACCAAGGCAACGGGGAGGTAGTAGCCGAGGAGGACGAACACGGGAGTGGATGTGAAGAGTGAGCGGACGGAGCCAACTAGCAGGGTCATCGCCACTAGCCACGCAAACCAGCGACGAGTGATCACTGCGGGCAACAAACACAACAACACGGGGAGAGCCAGGATCAAGATGATTGAGTAGCCATAGTGCCCCGCGATGGGCGTGAGGCACTCCGCCGAGTTGTTGACACCCTGGGTGGGGAACAAGCCCACCTCGCACGACGTGATCTCAAGCATCGGTTCTGACGCGACTATCGCGCCGAAGGCGGCGGTGAGCACTGCGAGAAGGATCCACTCCAAACGGACGATCGGCATCGTGCGATCCTGTCAGGCCGATCCCGATCGCGATCGGCCGGCCGCTACACGCGCCCAGTCAATCTGCCGTCGCGTTTCGACAATGTCAGCCATTGACGCCCGGCCTCAGGCCCCTGGGAGATTTTTGTCCCACCCTGGCCGCAGGAAAGGCATCACAGTCTGGAGTGGGTCGATGATCTGGTGGACTACTCGCTCGATCGCGGCGGCGCCGAGCAGTGGGGAACCGTCTAAACAGCCGAGTTCACCCTCCCAGATCACGCCGCCTGCGGATCGTATCTCCAGCACGTCGCTGTCCGCGACGTACAGGCCGTAGCCACTGGCGGTGTCCTCTTCGGTGATTTCGTCTCGATGTACATAAGTGGACGTCAACCTTCCCGGTGCCGGGAGTACGACGACACCGTCTTCGACCGCCTTGCGGATCACCGCTTCGGGAAAACTGACGAACCGGGTGTACGAAATCTCCGGAAGATCGCCGCGAACATACGCCGCTGCCAGCTCCTCGGGCGGTGCATCAGCCATATCCGCCGGCAGCCACGTACGCGCCCACTCCTGTGCGTCTCCGACAACACGGAATGGCCATGTGCGTGAGTCGAACTCGGCTCGGGCCTGGTCCCACGCTATGCGCTGACGCTCGTAGAACTGCGTGCGCGCGCTGGGGGCCTYAGGCATCTCGGCCGGYGGTTTGTCCGGCTGCTGCTGCCGCTGAAACCACTTCCGCATTGACCATGCCATGCCATGCCATGCCATGAGTCAAACACAGCCCGCGGGCCTGCCCGGCACCTCAAGAAGTCCGCTCTGTGGCCGCCAGAGGGCACAGAGCCTGGCAGTCTCGAATTGTCACGCCACGACGCGGTGCAGCGCCTTCGCAGAGTCGACGATCGCGGGATGGTCCAGGTCCAGGGATTCGACGCGGACCAGATCCGGCCGTTGCCAGCTGGCCAGGACCGACCACTGCGGGCGGTGGTACGACCACCACGAGATGGCCTGCCAGGCTCGGTCTCCGTTGTGCGGTTCGGTCTCCGACCAGATCCGATGCCCCCACCCCTGAGTGACGGTGAGGTTGCGGGTGACGATCTGGGTCGGACGCAGCCCCAGCCGCACGAGCTGGGCCGGGTCGTCGAGGTCGAGCACCCGCAGATCGTCGGGGAGCTCGAACACGCCGAGTGCACGGCGCGCGCCCGGCAGCAGTGGGAACTCCAGCATCGACTCATCCCACTGCCCGAGGTTGCCGAAGCTCTCACCGCACGCGGCCTCGGCCAGACGTGAGACGTACCAGACGTGATAGTCCGGGTGGTCGATCCGGCCCCCGCGCTGCGGACGGTGCCCGTACACCGGATGCCCCGGCTCACCAGGCTTCGCGGTGGGTAGATACGGGAAGATGCGGTAGACGAGCACTCAGGCCGCCCCGCCCCACGCCTCGGCGTCGAGGGCGTCGAGGAGCCTGGACGGTCCCGACAGCTGGAGCACGTCGATCGGGCGGGCCCCGTCGAGGTAGCTGTTCGTGCTTTCCAACCACGTTCGGGCTGCGGTCTCGCCCCAGACCAGGCGAGCTCGGGCAAGGACATGCTCAAGGTCGATCAGCAACGGCGCCGCACCCGGACCCGGCCRCTCGTCGCCCTTGATCCACCGCGAAGGCTGCGACTTGTTCACCCCGACGATCGCGGCGAGCTGCGTACCACCGAATTCCTCGGCCAGATAGCGGACCCGCTCGGCCGACAACGGATCATCCGCCGCGACCCGCGGCGGCCTCTTCGCCGGCCCGGCCTTCCCAAGACCACCAGCGCCCGCCCCACGCCGCTGGGCAGTGCGCCCGGTAGTCGGGGACACCTTGAAAGGCACCTGCCGCCTGCTCGTCTTCTCCATGTCCCCATGCTACCCAACATCTGCGTTGGGTGGCATGGGAGCGCTCGCTCGAACGTCCAGACGCAGACTCCT
Organism: Rhodococcus sp. P4_F5; assembly: GCF_056401315.1. Classification (NCBI taxonomy): domain Bacteria; kingdom Bacillati; phylum Actinomycetota; class Actinomycetes; order Mycobacteriales; family Nocardiaceae; genus Rhodococcus; species Rhodococcus sp. P4_F5. Next base: position 22,598 of record NZ_JBFUJP010000035.1, read on the forward strand.
GCGCCTGGCGCTGCTTTCCGCGTGCTCGCGAACGATGCTCGAGAGTGATCGCGCACCGGCCGATACGATCGGACAGTGGTCGGGATCCCGATGGCGGTGGCCCGATTCAACTACCGAATCATCCGGCTACCGCTGCAATGGTTCGAAGAAGTCGCGATGACGCGGCTCCACGAAGGGGCGGCGCTGCGCCTGATGTACGAACGCGCACTCATCCGATGCGACCGAACAGCCGCCTGCCTCCTACAAGACAAGGCCGCTGCCGCGCGAGCCCGAGCACTACACACACGAACCACCCCCGACATGATCGCCCTCACCGCTGCCCAACGCGACGCCGAGCAGAGGGAACAGGCCGCCGAGGTGGCCGAACCGGAACTCCTGCGCGGACACCGTCAGCGTTTCATCCACCGCCACCAAGCACAGCACCCACCGCCGTGACAACATGCGCCGAGAACCGCGAGACGAATGAAGGCCCCACCCAGATCCTGGGTGGGGCCTTCTGCGGTTTCTCCGGCGTCGCCTCGACCGCGGTGGGCCGACGTCCGCTGTCAGCGTTTCAGACGCCTACACGGTCGGCTGGGTCCTCCCCCAGCCCTGCCGCAGGGCGGTCTACCAGCCACCTGACATGGCGAAGAACGGCTTGCGGTGCACAGCGGGGTCGGTCACCGCGAGTCCGACGTTCCCGCGGGGGTGCGAGGCGGCTTCCTCGATGAACTGGTGGCCGGTCACCGGAGTCCACCCGGTTCCGGTGTTCCATACCGAGTTCGCCGGCAGCGACACCCTCCAGTTGTCGCCGTAGGCGAGGTTGATCAGATCCCCCGCGTGCAGCTGGGCGGCCAGAACCGTTTCCTCGTGGGTCAAGATGACACCGTTGTACCCATTGCCGCTGATGGGCGTCACCGCGCTCGCGGTCCCGGCACCTGCGGCAAGGATGGCCCCGGTCGCCGCCACACCGACGGCAGTAATGGATGCAGCACGCTTGATGCTCATAAGTCGATTCCCCTCCGTGTGTCTCTCGGTGGCACACCCCAGCGCGGCCACTCTTCTCGGGCCGCGGCGCCGGACACGCCTCGGACAGTAGCAACAGCTATTCGTCAGCCAAACCTGGCTTTCGGTCGGGACGATCGCCAATAACTGCTGTTGCCCTGCATATTTCAGCTCCACATAGGGGTTGCACACTGCGGGCGCCCGGTGACCTAGCTAACACCAGGGCGGAACCGCGAGGCCGACGCCGTTGGTTGATGCGGCTACTTCCGATCAGGAGACCTGCTCTGGTCGCAACGACGGCCGGAACTAGAGCGTGTCTCCCTACTGGCAGTAGCAAGATCAGATCAGCGACACTGGGCATCGTGTCGCCGGGGCCCTGCGTGTGGTGCGCTACTGGAGGTCCGGCGGAACGGGACGAACACGCTGCGCTTTCGAGGCATATGAGACCATTGGGTATGAATATGCAGTTTTGGGAGGTAACGGCGCTTTTCCGGCATCTGCGTAACTATCTCGTGAACGCCCGGCGATTCTTCGCGGGGTGGAGTGTCACCGAAGTCTCGCGCACTGAACACCCTCGTCTCGAAGACCGCTGAGCCAACGAGGTGTCGACGTGGTCGGTGCGGTACCCCTGGAACGTGCTGGCGTGAGCAGTGCGGTGGAGTACGTCATGGACGGCACACGAATTCATAGGCTGGAAGACGTCTTCGTGCTTGCGGGGGAAGTTGTGCGGGGCGTCGACGGCTACTTCGGCGCGAACCTCGATGGCTTCTCGGACTGCCTGACTGGCGGCTATGGCACGCCGGACGACGGCAACTTCTATTTCGTGTGGGAGAGCAGCGACAGGTCACGTGAGTCTCTGGGCTATTCGGAAACCGTGCGACAACTTGAGAGTCGGCTCGAATCATGTCATCCGACGAATCGGTCGAGGGTCCGTGCACAGCTCGATCAGGCACTCGCTGGAACGGGTCCGACAGCATTCGACTGGGTGGTGCGCATCTTCGCGTTTCGGAGTGTTCGACTCGACCTCCGATAGCAGCTGAGTGCCGCCATGCCGTGTCAGGTTCAACCATCAGAACCTCGCCCCTAGGCCGTGTTTCATAAGCCTGGGGTGCGGAGCCATTGGTTGATCGCGGCGACGCGGACGGTGGCGGGGTAGCGGACGGAGAGTTTGTCGTATCTCGTTGCCACAGCACGGTTCTGCTTGAGCAGGTTGATGCCGCACTCGACCGCGTGACGCTGCTTGTAGTGCTCGGTATCGAAGACAGGCGGCCGACCACCTGCCGAACCTCTCGTCTTTCGGTTTGCGGCCTGGTCGGACTTGACCGGGATCGTCGCCCGGATACCGCGCTTGCGGAGGTAGTTGCGGTTGGCGGCGCTGCTGTACGCCTTGTCCGCCAGTACCGCGTCAGGGCGGCACCGTGTCGCCCCGGCCCGAGTCGAGGCACCCGGATCTCCTCGAGAACGGTGGCGAACAGCGGACTGTCACCACACTGGCCAGCGGTGACGACGATCGACAAGGGCTTGCGGCCCTGCTCGCACGCCAAATGGGTTTTCGTGGTCCACCCGCCACGCGAGCGCCCCAACGCGTGGTCGGCGGGTTCGGTTTCGACCCCGCCAGGCGGCCCGTTCTGCTCGTCGCCGTTGCGGCGGGCGCCAGCCGCGTGCTGGTGGGCCCGGGCGATGGTCGAGTCGACACTGACGTCCCACACGACCGCGCCCGCCGCGCCGGCGAGTGCCTGCAATCGGGTGAGGATCCGCACCCACACCCCGGTGCCAACGGCGGAACAGCCCGTAGATCGTCTGCCACGCCCGCACCGGGGGGACGTCCCGCCACGGGAATCCCGTGCGGGTCCGCCACCGGATTCCGTCGATGAGCTGGCGTTTTATCCACTTCGGTGGGCGGCCAGCCTTCTTCCCCTGTGGTAGCAGTGGCGCAACCGCGCCCACTGTGCGTCGGTCAGCTCCGTCCTCCCCGGCACTGCTACGTCGACCACGACATTTCCATGCCGGAGTCACAGTCGTGGCTGTTGACCACTCGTTGGCTCCCCAGGACGAGCGGCGCCAGGTCCTACTTGTCCGTCACCAGCCGGTAGATCACGTATCCAACGAACCAGGTAATGAGGAAGACGCAGAGAACGAGAAGGACGTCGATCGCGATCACAAGCATGCAGACTCCTTGGTTAGTGGGCACTCACTAACCGTGATCGTAAGCTACGGTCGGCTGATGCCCGACCATGTACCTACTGCACGCGACCGGATCCTGGACGCGGCAGCGAGCACGATGAAGGACCGGGGCCTCGCTCGGGCAACGACGAAGGAGATCGCGGCGGCCGCCGGCTACTCGGAGGCAATGATCTACAAGCTCTTCGACGACAAGGTCGACCTGTTCTTGAGCGTGCTACGTGAACGGGTTCCCGCCGTCGACATTCTCACGCGTACTGATCGCACCCCCGGCGACGCAAACACTCTCTCCGGCAGGTTGACTGCCACTATCGAGCAGATCACGGAGTTCTATCGGCAGACGTTCGCGATTGGGGCATCGCTGTTCTCTGACGCTAACCTACTTCAACGCCATCGCAACGCCGTGATGTCTCAAGGTGCTGGACCGGCTCTTCTTCCTGCCGCAGTTGCCCAGTTTCTGGAACTCGAACAGCGGAACGACGCCATCGTTGCCGGCGCTCCGATTAATGGCGTCGCATCGTCGATTGCGGGCGCATGCTATCTGCGGGCATTCCTCGAACAGTTCTACGGACCCGACCATCCGCAGGAACCTATGCCTGAATTCGCGGCCTCGATTATCGCCGCAGTGTTGCCGTCTCTGACCATCCCGCGGCAAAGTTAGCAGTCACGACTTCTGAAACACGGCCTAGAAGCAAATCCAGCAAGAAGTCGGACCGGCACGTGGCCAATCGCACTCATCAGTGCAGGTCACGGCCCAGATGCTCGCGTCGTCGACCTTGCTAAACACGGTGCGACGTGTGCACGTCTTCGCTGCATCTCGACGACCAATTCACGCCCGAAACCCGACTCCCCCACTACGCCCCCTCGTCACTCCCTATTTCTGCGCGATCACCGACGGGAATTTCCTTTCCCGCAACGTCTCCGGAAAAAGGCCACCTCAGCGCGTATGTCGCCGAATGCCGGGTAGATTGACCGGCCAACTGGCTACTTTGACGAGCTTGAGTAGGTGGTCCGGGCGCCACCTGGTCTGATTCGCCGGCGTCGCAGGTGGACCCGCCAATTTGCGCTGCAAATCGACGGTGTCGGTCGACATGAGTAGATTGCCCGGGCAAGGACGGTTCGGGCCCGACACCGAACCGACGAGATGGCACATCGACCTTCCCTGCGAAAGAATTCCGCCGCCCCTTCTGGGCGTCGACCTCAAGCAGATCCCACGCGACACGCACAGTCACCAACACCGGGCGCGATCTGGACCCGCAATCCCAGGACAGCCCGCTCCCCTTTGCGGAGCACGTCTCGGGCCGTCATGCACCTCGTCCCACCTCCACCCGCGATGAGGAGCCGCGGACGACGCCGCGCCAGATGTACGCGGCCCACCCTGGTGCACCCTCGCCGCCGACGCCCTACGACGACATCGCCGAACACGACGACACTCCGGTCATCAGCGACGCCGGCTGGGCGGTGTTCGCCGCCTACCCGCCCGTGACCTGCAAGCAAACCGCATCCCGGATGCTTTGTCATACTGACAGAGGTGCTTGGTTTCGTCTCCACCTCGTCGGGGTCAGCCGAAGGAGGAAGCTATGGCCGTGGCCGCTCGCTCAATGCGCAGTCGTCGCCACTTTGTTGCCGCATCTAGTGCGATCGCGGCGTCGGTGGGCATCGTGCTGGTTGCATCGCCCACCGCTCATGCAGCTCCGACTGATTACCAGTTTCCGAATCCAGTTGTGGGCATCATTGCAGCCCCACCACCGTGGTACTTGGGCCCCAATGGTGGATCGGTTGCGGCACGAACCGATCCGACGTCTCCGGGACTCACTCGATTTGTCACCGGGAATGCAGGCTGCTCCTGCACCGTGCAGTGGCGCAACCTCACGACCGGCGCAACGGGAGTCTCCGAGGTGGGTTGGGTATTGGACGAGCGACCTATACACGGCTACGCGAACACCGGGTCGGGAATTCTGGTCGCCTCGGTCTGGCCAGCCAATTATCTGGGCACACCGGCCATCACGATTCTGCCGACGGCCGGTTCGTGGGTAGTTCCTTAGGTTCGATCGTCATCACCTGTCACTGGCGAACTCTCGGCGTTGGCGCAGCGAAGACAAGAAGCGTGGTCACGACTGTTCTTGGAGGTCGCCATGATTGATTTCGTTCGCCGATCGGTCGCCTGCGCGGCCATCGTGGCCGGTTCGGCACTGGCGCCGGCGGCCGTCGCCTCCGCCGCGGTCACCGTTCCGTTCCAGATCAACCCAGCGCCGTTCGGAAACCCGAACGGCAGCTTCGACGCTCCCCGGGTCCGCTGTGAGGCCGCGGTCGGCGAACAGCATGGGACGGTGACGATCACCGGCCCGACGGAAGGCGGTCGCGAGGTGACCGGCGAGCCTGGGGCTGGCCACTGCCAAGTCCCGGGCGACGTGCACTGGCTGAACCTGTCGAGCGGAGCCACCGGCTCCGCCCGGATGTCGCTCGCCCAGCACGGCAACCCGGCGGCAATCCTGCCGACCGGGACCGGGCAGGTCGTCCTCACCGTCATACCCGAACCCGGCACGACCACACCGGGCTTCGCGAGCGTCTACGTTCCATAGTTGACGGCATCGAGGGTCCCCTCACGAAGCGCTCCATGTAGCTCGTCCACCTACGCACCTCCGTCAACATCGGACCCGCGGGACACTTGTCGAAGGTGAAGTTAACAGGGCTCACCCCACACGAGACGCGCGCGAGCCAGGACATGTTCCAGGTCGATCAGCAACGGGGCCGCCGAGGGGCCGGGCCGCTCCTCCCCCTTGATCCAGCGCGAGGGCTGCGACCTGTTGACGCCTACGATTGCGGCCAGCGCCGCGCCACCGAACTCGTCGGTGAGGAACTTCACGCGCACGGCCGACAGTGGATCGTCCGCCGCTACTCGCTGCGACCTCCCGGATCCCGTCGCCTTCCTCTGCAAAGACACCGCGGTGTGACGGCCGGTTGCAGCGCTACGGCTGCGAGAAGTTCCTCCCGACACCCCTGCCACGTTCTTCTTCACCTTCCCCATTCTGCCCAACATCCATGTTCGTGACAGGTCGGCCCGACCGCCAATCTGACCAGCTCGGTGCAGCGACGAGATGACCCGCATACCCCGCACACCCCGCCTACGCTGGTAGGGAGCTTGAAAGGTGGACTCCAGATGACACGAGGACCCGAGACAGACGCACCGCAGGAGCTGCGCCCGGCGGCCGAGCTGGTGCAGTTGCTGGAGGACCTCGTCGACGGAGATGACTTCCGGAAGTACCTGGAGGATGTCCGTTACTACTCCGGACGACTGACCGAGGTAGCGGCCGCCGTCAGTCGGGTGACGGTGTTGGACGCACCTACCGCTGACGCCCTCCGGGCGCTCGCCGAGAAGGTGCGAGCGCCGATGCTCGAGGTCTCCCAGGCGGTGGCATTGCTCGTGCAGCGGCAAACCGCACTCGCTGCCGGCGAGAAGTTCGCGGTTTCGTATCCGTCAGGGACCGCTGACGACGGCTGGGGTCCGCTGGTCTCCGACGAGGAAGCCGCGGCCCTGGAACAGGAGAACCTCCGTCTCCAGATCGAACGGAGGCAAGAACAGTTGGCTAGTTCGCTCACCCGCCCGGAGGTGGCTGCGCTGCTCGGCGTCTCCCCGCAGACCGTCTCGGATATGCTCGCCGAGCACCGACTGGTCGGGCTCAAGGACGCGTGCGCGTGGAAACTGCCTGCGTGGCAGTTCACTCCGGATCTCGAGGAACCGGTTCTTCCCGAGATTTGGCGCCTGGCGCGGGAATTCCCCGGCGGTGTCGTGAGCTTGTCCAGATGGATGAGCCGACCGAACGAGAACTTCGCCGGCCGCACCCCCGCGCAGGAGATGATCCGCGACAGTGGCCTTGTCTTCGCGGTCATCAGTTCGCTGGTGGCCGCCTGATGGCCCGACCTGTTGGAGCCCGGTGGATCGCGACGGCTGCGACTCGGCAACTCGAGCCTGTGAAGGTCGGCAGAGGTGGCGTGACGACCGGGTTGCTGGACCTGTACCACTTTTTCGGCGGTGTCCCGTTTTTGCTGGATCAGAAACGGTACAGCTTGCTTGAGGCCAGTTTCAGCAGTTCAGGGCCGCAATCTCCTCGAACCACCCTGTCGATTTCTACTAATAGTTGATACAAAAAAGGGTACAAGCAATAGCCACCTGACCAGACCTGATGCGGATCAGGTACCTCCGATAGGTCGATGTACCACTTATTCCGAACAAAGCCTCTGGAGGCAGCGCCATGCACATGCTTGCGGAATCAGAACAACCATAAACGTCCTCATAGAGTTTTTCGGGCTTCGAAAAGTTGAAAAGCGGTACAGATCCCCGTCAGAGAGCGAAGCCGCAGGTCAGAGACCCATAGTGTCGTACCGTTTCAGCGGGTGTGATGTACCGCTTTTTCGCGGACTTGGATCACCGCAGGTCAGCTGGGTGCGTGAGCGGAAAAACTGGTACGCGAAAGTGGTACAGCGCGCTTGGTGTAGTCGAGTGATGCCACCAGAAGCGGAACCCTTGCCTCGATCGCGATTACGAGATCGAGGCAAGGGTTCCAGTTGGTCGGCTTGCTGCAGTTGTCATCCCCTGTGCGGCGGGGCGCGAGGGAGGTCGCGCAGCGACCGGACTGAGTGCCCCGAAGGCGATAAGGACCCTCGCGCAGCGAGGGCGACGAGGCGCCAGCCGAGGAGGTCGTCCCGGCTCTGCCGGGCAAACGAAGGGTGTAGTGAGCGAAGCGAATGAAACCCGAAGTGCGTCACGACTCCTTATGCCCTTTCACTGTTTGGCCACAGCAAGCGGCTCCGAGCGTTAGCGAGGGGAGTTTGCGTCCGTGGCGTACTGGGGAAACAGGGCAGAATCACCGTATTTGCGACCGGTCGCAAATAGGCGAGATACCCCGAAAACAGGGGGTCGCAAATACGGCCCCGTTTTCCTGTTTCCCCAGTCCAGAGCGGGTGCGCTTTGCGTCGTGTGTTCCAGGTCACTGACGCAGTTGACGCAAACCCTGTTTTTGGGGTTTGAGTCAGCTTCAGGGCCGCTGGCGAGCGCAGCGAGTGGGCGGTTCTGCACCCTTGTGGCGTCAGGGTCACAGCGGTCGCGTCAGCGGCCGGTGCCAGCAAGGCGCAGCCGTTCCCGTGGCGCCAGCCGCGGGTTCTCTGTGGGGGTTCAGGTGTCTTCGATCGGCGGCGTCAGCCGCGGCCACAACCTTCAGCGGAGGCGGAGTGGTTTCGTGGGTCCGTCGCCCGCGCGTGAGCGCGCCTTGAAGAAGAGAGTGGCGACGGTGAGGGCCCCACGAAGCCAGGCCGCCGCAGCGGTCCGGCGGCGGTGTTGCCAAGCGCGCCGAAGGCGCATCACGTCCCAGCCGGTCTCGAGGTCTTCGCTCGTCCTCCTGATGCCGGGGTGTGCGTCGGTCGCGTCAGCGGCCGGCGGGGTGGACGGTGTGGACCGGGGCGGTGCAGCCGGCCGGTGACACCGGCCCTGAAAGCAGACGTGTGACTGCAGCCGCTGCGGGCCTCTCCTGGGTGGGTGGGAGACGGCTGTGCGACCGGTGCTCCACCGGTGTGGGTGCGGCCTGAGAATTGGGCCGTGAGGTCGCCGTAGGCGGGCGTGTGACGCGGCGTCTGGGCACCGGTGACGTCACGAACGGGCGGCCACCGTAGGTGGCCGCAGACGGGGCCAACAGAGTCGGCCCTGGGTGGGCGTCAGGCGGTCCTCGGCGTCGGGAGGCGGCCAGGGCGCCGGCGGGCCGCTCGGGGTCCACAGGGCGGCCACGGAGCCTGTTCGCAGGCTCGGTCTGCAGCTGCTCGGAGAGCAGCGTGTCCGGCTCACCGGACGCGGCCCGGCCGGGGCGGTCTCCGTCCCGGCGCAGGAGTTCGAGTGTGTCGCCGGGGCTGGGCCTGGCTGCTACAGGCTCCGGCTGCAGCCGGGGACACAGGGCTGCTTCTTCGGCGCACGTGGGCGTGGTCGCAGCGCTCTTCTGCGACCGGCTCCGGTGCGCAGCATCCGGGGCCGCCAGGTCACCATCGATGGGTCGCTTCCCCTGGTGTCCACGTGCGCCGGAGGAGCTCGTTCGGCCGGGTCGGAGTATCGCGAGGATAGAAACCGATACCGGCGTCAGGGTGTCTCGGCCGGGGCCTGGTTGCTGTTATCGACTGGCCGCAGGATAAATGCGGAATGTGCCGTGTGAATTGTTCAGAAACCGGCTTTATCTGCTTTTTATCTGAATTGTTGGCACATGAGGCGGATCGGGAATTGTTTTGATGGTGGCGACACCGCCCACAGTGGCCTCAGAGAAACACGAGGGCGTCTCGGCGGGCGTTGCCGGCCTTCGCGCGAGGCGACAAAAGCCCAGGTCGCGGGGTTTCAGGACCTCGATGAAGCGGCCTCAGAGGTTCGATCGCTGCGATATGGCCACTGTGCTGCAGTGCAGCCCTCCAGGTGGCTGCAGTACAGATAGACCGCCACTTGGGATCCGATTGGACCGTGACTAGAACGCCGCCAGACCGTCAAGATGGGGGCTGCGCAACCGTCTGCATCGTGCACCGCGCCACACAGTGACCGCCCAGCAGCCGCCAATGTGGCGGTAACGCTGTTGATCAGGCACCTTAGGGCAGGTATTGCTGTTGTATGGCGGCCTGAGTGGCTGCGCCACAGCACAACAACCCAGCTAGGGACGGTGGTACCGGCACTATCGAGCCGGTTGTATTGCACCTCACTGGTAGCTGTACTGGCTCCTGAAGGACGGCAGTGCAGCACAACAACCACTATCAGGCCGGTTGTATTGCACGGCGCTGGCAGTTGTATCGGCTTCTGAGGGACGCAAGTGCAGCACAACAGCCGTTGTCGAGCCGGTTGTGCTGTTCCACTCCGGGCCCTGCCCGCCAGGTTGGTGACATGTAAGTGGCGGCACAGCAGCGGCACAAGAGCCGCCAGTGCGGCCGCGCAGTTGTACGGCGGTTGTGCTGCAACCTGATCGGACGGCGAAAAAGGAAGAACCCGCACCTGCCGGGAAAGGCAGAGTGTGGGTTCTGTGGTGGCCGGCGGCGGGTTGCCAAGTCAGGTGAGGCGTAGGCGGGCGCGGTCGGCACCGCCCAGGAGGTCGACGAGGCCCGTCAGGTCACCCTGACCGCGGCGTACCAGGCGAATCCGGAGCGGTCTCTCGCTGGCCGACGCCACCGAAGATGACGGCCATCTTCATCAACGAACCGGAGGAACCACCGGCTCAACGCCCCAGGGTCTTCGCTGCGGCGTTGCCCTTTAACGACCCAACGATCAGGACGGTGAATGCCGCCACACACACGATCGTTGCAGCGACAGCCGACACCACGGATCCGAAACCGGCCACGACTCCGATCACGACCTGGATGCACAATCCCACTACAGCTGTCCACATCGTCCTGCCAAAGAAGGGCCGCGCAACCTCATGGGCAAACTGCCACGCTTCTGGACTCGACATCGTCGCGTTCGTGCGTATGCCCACGACGAGATTCGGTTCATCTCCAACGAATCGAGGTAGCAATCCAGCGGCCACTGCAACTAGAAGCGTCATCGCTGATAGCGGGATCGTCAGCCCCAACAACTCTGATGTGTCCACTCGCTCCCCCTCGAAAGATTTGGCCAGAACGGACATTACCGACGAACTTGCCCAGGATCCGCGGACCGGGTTCCMTCGGATACGCGGGCTCTCACCCCGCAACCTGTTCTACATGCGCTCCTTCGCCGAGACCTGGCCAGGCGATATCGTGCAACGCCCTGGTGCACAACTGCCATGGGGGGCCAATCTCGTGCGGCCTTCGATGCTCAGCCGGACAGGAAATGGAAGAACCCGCACCTGCCGGGGAGGCAGAGTGCGGGTTCTCTGGTGTAACGGGCCGTATCGGATTCAGTCGCGGGTATAGAAGAGCACGTCGCCCACCCGGTCGAGTATCACCCTCTGGGCGGACTGATCTGCGTCGAGCAATGCCTCGGTGAGACGGCCGGCATTGCGAGCGCGTCGAGCGGGCGTCTGTGCGGTCACGTCCACAGTTCGGTGTGCGCTGACCAGGGGTACTCGTCGGGCGTGATCGGGAATGGCGGCGTCATTGATTCTTCGGCGCGAGCGTTCGGACTGATCACATCGAGTACATGTTCGGTGCAACGCTGTGCGGTGGTGCCTGTGGTGTCCGCGATGACCTCGCGGCAGCGACGGTCTGCGAGTTCGATGCCGGGATGTTCCTGCGCCCATTGCGCACGTAGAGAGGGATCGTCTTCGGCGACGTCGAACTGGATCCGGGGCATGTCCGGGAAGCGTTGCGCCACCAGGTCGATGACGGTTTGTTCATCGGAAGGGCGGATGAGGACAGTCAGGAGGACTTCACGATTGCGCACCAAAAGACCGTATCCGTGGCCCATGCGCGGACGCATCGAGTTTTCCCGGACAGGAAGAACCCGCACCTGCCGGGAGGGCAGAGTGCGGGTTCTGCGGTGATCGATGGGGCGGCGGCAGCGTCGATCCGATCTACGCGGACTCCCACACGGCGGTGGTGATCACGTCGGCGGCCTGCTCGATGTCCGAGGCGGTCCCCGCGCTGCCGGTCAGCCACACCACGATCGACACCGGGCGACCCTCCATGACCAGGGACGGCTGCGGCTCCGTGAACAGCGCCTGCACTGTCAACGGGTGCAGATCCTTCCCCAGCAGCGGCAAGACCTTCTCGAGGTGAGGGACCGCGCCGGCGGCGGTGAACTGGGCGGGCGGCAGCAGTCGGTTGCGGCCCGAGGTGAACGCCCACAGGGTGCCGTCGGTCAGGCGCTGCCGGATGCGGGCGGTGGTGACGCCGAGGCGGGCGGCGGCGTCAGTCACCGACAGGGAGCTGTGGACCAGGTCCTGCATGCGGATGTCTCGGTCCACGCGTGCTGCCGTCGCGGCGACGGGGTCGGTGACGAATCCGGACTCGGCGAGCAGCGCGGCGTCGTGTTCGGACAAGGCCAGCCCCGCCGGGTCCTTCACGGAGAGGCGGTGCACGATCCGCGCGAAGAACTCGCGGTCGACGTCGGCGCCGGTCACTTCTCGCACCGCCGCCTCGAAGTCCAGGTCCCCGTGCCGGTAGCGGTCTTCTGCGCTGCTCATCACCATCGCCCCCTCACAGTCATTTGCTCGTGTAAATCAACGATAGGTGCGTGGGTGGATCGCCACGCCTGATCCCGTCCGACGTTGCTGTCGGCTGGCTAGGGTCGACGCATGGACAGCGCAGAGATTCTGAGGCTGGAACATGCAGGATGGGCATCGTTGTGCCAGGGAACGGGGGCTGACTTCTACGGCCGGCTCATGACAGCGGATGCGGTCATGGTTCTCTCGCACGGCTTCGTGCTGGATCGCGACGCGGTGATCGCCTCGCTCGACGACGCCCCGCCGTGGCGGAACTACGAGATCAGTGAGGACCGCCTCATCGAGGTCGGCGAGGACACCGCGATCCTGGTCTACACCGGCCGGGCCTCGCGCGGCGAGGGCGCGCCGTCGTTCCACGCCCTGATGTCCAGCGTCTACACCCGTCGCGACGGCCAGTGGCGACTCAGGCTCTACCAGCAGACATCCGTTCCGGACGCCGACCACTAGATCACGTCTTGTTGTACGTGCCACCCGATCGGACGGGCGAAAAGGAAGAACCCGCGCCCCTGCCGGCGAAGGCGAGGTGCGGGTTCTGTGGCTAGCGTTGCGGCCGGCCGATGCTTCTCGACTGCTCGGGCGGTCCCCGGGCAGCTCCGGTAGTGGTATCGACGGGCCGCGATGCGGATCTCATCTGACCTTTCAGCGGAAACCCGGCCCTTCAGGGCCGGGAGGAAGCTGATCTGGATTGCGCAGTGGAACCTGTCGGACCCCTGTGAAACTCTCCGTGACAGATTCGTGCGAGTGGAAGGCGGTGGTGTTGGTGAAGCGGGTCGTCGTGGTCAAGCTCGCTGTCACCGCAGCGCAGGGCGCGGTGCTCAAGCAGACGTTGCTGGACTGCAACCGCGCCGCTGACCTCGTCTCCGACCTCGCTCAACGGGCGTCTGATCGTCGTGCGTTCTCGCTGCAGAAGTCGGTGTATGCGCAGTTGAAGGCCGCTGGCTTGTCGGCGCAGCCCGCGATCCGAGTGATCAAGAAGGTCGCGGACGCGTATGCCTCGCGGGCCGCGAACCTCAAGTCCGGGAATTATGGTCAGGCCGGGTCGAAACGGTATGCAGCAGTCGCTGATTCCCCAGTGCGGTTTCGGGGGTTGGCGGCGCAGCCGTTCGATGATCGGTGCTTGTCGTGGCAGGTCGATTCGTCGACGGTATCGATCTGGACAGTCGCGGGCCGGTTGAAGGGTGTGCCGTTCGAGTGCGCGCCGTGGCAGCGGAGAATGTTGGCGGACCGCAAAGGCGAGTCCGATCTGGTGTTCCGCGACGGCGCGTTCTACCTGTACGCGACAGTCGACCAGCCTTGCCCGAAACCTGTCGAGCCGGTGAAGGATCCGGTCGCGGGTTGGGTGGGAGTCGACCTGGGAATCGTCAACCTCGCAGTGACCACCGACGATGATCCGAACGATCTCGACGATCGCTGGTCCGGCGGAGCGGTCACACGGCGCCGCGCGAAGAACCAGGTGATGCGGTCGGCGCTGCAGAAGGTCGGGACGAAGTCCGCGAAACGGAAACTGAAGAAACGACGCCGGAAGGAACAACGGTTCGCCACCGACGTCAACCATCAACTGTCGAAAACTATTGTCGCTCAGGCGCAACGCACCGGGCGCGGTATCGCGATAGAGGACCTATCGGGTATCCGCGACCGGGTACGGCTGGCCAGGCAACAACGTACGCAGGTGCATTCGTGGGCATACGCCCAGCTCCGCACCCAGATCGAGTACAAAGCGGAGATGGTGGGGGTGCCCGTGCAGGTCGTCGACCCGCGCAACACCTCACGCACCTGCTCACGGTGCGGGTTCTGTGATGCGAAGAACCGTCGCACGCAATCGGTGTTCGAGTGCCGAGAATGTGGGTGGTCCACGCACGCGGACCACAACGCTTCCCGCAACATCGCCGCGCTCGGACACGAAAACTATTGGGCCGCCCAATCAACCGTGCCTAAAGCAGCCACCGCTCTAGCATCCAGCTAGAGCGGTGAGCAGCAAACCCGGCCCTTCAGGGCCGGGTAGTTGATGTCTTGTTGGACGGTGGCGGGGTGAGCTGGGCCCCCGTCCGCCTGGTTGGTGACACGGAAGTGACGACATAGCGGCGGCACAAGAGCCACCAGTGCGACATCGCAGTTGTACGGCGGTTGTTCTGCCACCGGATCGGCCGGCGAAAAAGAAGAACCCGCACCCTGCTGGGAGGCAGAGTGCGGGTTCAGTGGTGGGTGATGCGGTGCGGCAGGTCGGTCAGCTCGTCGGCGGCGCGACGATCCGTACCGCCCGGACCGACCGCGGCGGGCTGGCCACGGTGAAGCCGCACCGGCGAGCGGCTGCCACCAGCGGCTCGGGACTCGGGTCGGTCGGCCAGGCCGCCTCCCCTGCCTCCCCGAACAGTCCGACGGCGTTCGGCGTCGGCCCGGTGGTGAACCGAGTCTGATACCGCAGGCCGGCGAAAGCGGCCGAGAACGCTGCAGCCCATTCCTGCGGCACCGCGTACGGCGTGACGGTCGTCAGCTCCCGAGTGAGGCCGAAGTCCGCGGCGGCAGCGTCGCAGGTGTCGGCCAGTCGGTGGTCGTGCGGCACTGTCAGGGTGGACAGGCAGCGGGTGGATGCGAAGTCCTCGCTGATCACACCGGCGGTGACCAGGGCCGCGCCAACGGTTTCCCGGATGGCGGTGTGCTCGTCGAGGGCGAGGTAGCAGGTGCCGTGCGGCGGGGTCAGGTCGAAGCGGCCGCCGCCGGAGGAGGCGAACCACCACGGGCCGTTCTCGGCCCGGTGACCGCGGGTCAGTGGCTCCCCCGTAGCGAGCTCGCAGCTGGGGAACCCGGCGAGCGGCCGGGCCGGTGCGCGAAGAGCGACGATGTCACGGCTGCTCACGCGGCCCACCGTTCGGCGTCGGCGTGAGCCAGCGCCAGGGCCGTGTCGAGGTGGTGGCCGTCGACGATCCAGTCGGCTGCACTGCGGTCGCCGAGTTCAGGCTGCGGGCTGCGCAGCCACACCGCGCAGGTCCACGGGTCGGCGGCGGTGCGCAGGGTCTTCCATAGGGCGATCAGGTTCGGGTGCACCGTTCCCGCGTCCGTGAACTGCCAGGTCGGGTACACCCACTGGCCGTCGCCGAGCTTGCAGGCGATCACGGTGCCAGCGGTGACGGCCTTGTTGACGGCCTGCCGGCTGATGCCCCACCACCTGGTCAGGTCACCGGTGTCGTAGAACGGGCCAACGAGCTGGTCGTAGGTGTCCATGCGATCCTCCTAGCGGTTCAACTGCGTCAACCGGCCACGTCAGGCGATGGCGTCGCCAAGCTGATGGGCGGTGGCGACAGCCTCGACCTCATCTACGCGGACTCCCGGGCGACGGCGCTGATCACGTCGGCGACATGCTCAATGTCCGAGGCAATTCCCGTACTGCCGGTCAGCCACGCCACGATCGACACCGGGCAGCCCTCAACGGTCAGGGACGGCTGTGGCCGCGTGAGCAGCTCCTGCACAGTCATTGGATGCAGATCCTTCGCCACCAGCGGCATCACCTTCTCGAGGTGAGGAACCTCGCCAGTGGCAATGAACTGGGCGGGCGGCAGCAGACGGTTGCGGCCCGACGTGAACGCCCACAGGGTGCCATCGGCCACGCGCTGCCGGATGCGGGCGGTGCTGACGCCGAGGCGGGCGGCGGCGTCAGCCACCGAAAGGGAACCCTGGACCAGGTCCTGCATGCGGATGTCCCGGTCGACGCGTGCTGCTGTCGCGGCGGCGGGTTCGATGACGAAGCCGAACTCGGTGAGCAGCGCGTCGTCGTGTTCGGACAGCGCCAGCACTGCTGGGTCTTTCGCAGAGAGTCGGTGCACGATCCGCGCGAAGAACTCACGGTCGATGTTGGTACCGGTCGCTTCGCGCACCGCCGCCTCGAAGTCCAGGTCGCCATGCCTGTAGCGGTCTTCTGCGCTCCTCATCACCGCTCCCCTTTCGCCAACCATCCCGATGCTGACTTACTCCGAGCCACCTGGTCAAGAGTTGCCGGACAAGCTCAAGAAGAAGGCTCTCACGGGGGATCAAATATCCACTTCTATCGCCACATATCTGTAGATATCTAATCTTCTAGATATATCGGACAGAAAAAGCAGAACGACCTAGCTCAGGAGCTCCCGACGGAACGCTGCCAGCTCCTCTTCTACCGTGCTGGTGCCGTTCGCCACGCGCCGCGAGGCGGCCTTGTCTGCTTCGGTGACAGTTCCACCAGCGAGACGAACACCAGCGGTGGCGAACTGGATCGCCTCTTCAACGCTGCGGACAGATGCCTGCTTCGGCGCCTCGTGCGCGGGAGTCATCGGCAACACCTTTCCCTGTGCGGTTCGGTCGATCAGATCCCGAATTTTACTTGGTCGCGGGCCTCAACGCGGGAGCGCGGTGAGTCCGTGTTTGCGCATCAGAGCCTTCACCCCGTCGCGCTCGTCGTACAGGTATGCCCTGGCCAGCCGGTCGTTGAAGGTGTCAGCCAGTTGAGGGTCGCGCTCGTCGACGGGAACGACCAGCAGCCGGCCGTGGCCGATGAGCAGGCTGTTCGCGACGAACAACGCTGTGCGCTTGTTCCCGTCCTCGAACGGTTGGGCCTTGGCGAGCACCACGAACAGGTCCAATGCCTGCTCTGCCACATCCTTGCGGTCGGCCACAGAGTCCGTCAGCTGCTGGAGACCCTTCTCGGTCAGCGCGGGAGGCGTGTGCCGGCCGTAGCGGGTCTGGACGCCGATCTGCTGGTCCTCGGTGCGAAGCTTCCCGGGGTGTATCGCGCCACTGCGGGTGATCTGCGCATTGATAGTGCGGACGTAAGCGGCGTCGATCGGCTGACCGCGATGGTCGATGACGAACTGCGCGACGTCCCGAAGGTCTTCGAGCAGCGCGAGGTCGGCACGGGAGGAGACTCCGGCCAGGCTTCCTGAGCGCAGGAAGTTCTCGGTGTCGCGCCGACCGACAGTGAGGCCGTCGAACACCCTTCCCGCGGAGTAGACGACACCGGCAAGGTCGGCGAGGTTGATCGCGGACAACAGCCCGCGGCGCCCTCTCCCTTGGCCGTTGGCCTGGTCGACACGCTTGCTGTGGCGGCTGCGCCGTGTGCGCTGCTCGGCCCGGCCGTCCGCTTGATCCTTGGCAACCTCGGCGTAGCTGGCCTCAAGCGACTTCTCGCGAAGTGATTCGAGATCGTCGGGGTCGGAGATCATGTTTCACATCATCACTCACCAACTGAGTCACTGAAACGACAGGAAAGGAAGAACCACCATCAAGGTGACCTGACGCTCAACCGTCAGGGCGGCCTGACCGCGACAATACCGACGGCCCACTGACAGCAATACCGACAATAGCTTGATTACTGGCATTCCTGGCATTGCCGCCCATCAGCGATTCCCAGAGCATCCCGCAGACATGTTCCGACAGCCGCAATAACCAGGAGTACAAGTATTACTTGCCACCCACCCATGCTAAGCAAAAAGAACAAAGTGCACACCCAAGGAATGCAAGGAATGCAAGGAATGCAAGGAATGCTGGCAAACATAGGGAGTCCCACGCGCAAGTCTCGAGACCGAGGCAGAGCGATGGCTACACGGGAGAAGGTGTCTCCACAACGCACGTGGCGGCTTCCAACGTCGTGGCGCGCTGGCCGGCCTCCGACTAGAGAGGCCCTCGCTCATGAGGGCGTCATCGAGGTGACGTCCGCGAGATCGTCCCTCAACGGGACGTAACCGCCTCTCTCGCCAGTCCAGCCTATGGTCCGACGACTCGGTAGGTCTGCCGCGCCGTTGCTCCGCACAGGGACGATCACGGCACCGAGTTGGTCACCGAGAGTGCTGAGTGCGTCAAGGAACGGATCTGCTGGCGGTGGACCAGCAGCCATCGTCGCAGCACACATCAGCTCGCTGTCGAAGGCGATGAGCACTGGGGCGTTCGCGATCTCGGCCGCCAGGATCTCGGCGCGCTGACCTGCATCGTTGCGATCAGAGGGTGGCGGCCCGAACCGGTTCTCGAGCCACGCATGCCACACCACACGCTCGGCGCGGTGCCGGACGATACGTTCGGCCGCGACCCTGGCGAGTCCGGCGTCGTCGGCGACCTGGTCCAGAGTCCGCTCCCCGAGCGCCAGGGCACCCCTGTCCAGGGTGATCAGCCCAGCCACCTGCAGATCGGCCAAGGCCGCGTAGCCGGCCGACGTACGCAACTGCGCCGCGGCGAGCGCGTTCTTCACAGTGGTCGCCTGGCCACTGTGGATCAGGTCGTAGAGCCGCCGCAAGCGCAGCCCGAGCACGCTCCATGCCTGGTGAACAGGCTCGACGTGAGCTCGTGCGATCGCAACCTCGGTGGGTTCACGACCCGTTGCGGGCATGGTCAGGGCGTACCGGTCGGCGAGCTGGCCCGCACCCACGGCGACACGCAGCACCGGTGATCCTGGCGTGTCTCTAAGCACACGCAGCGCTGCCCAGACACGGGATTCGGACATCAGTCCTGCAGCGAATGAGAGGCTGCGCCCTCCGATAGCCACCACGGGTACACCCTCTATCAGCTCCCCGGCGAGAGCGGAGGTGTAGGCGAGGGCCTGGACGACTGCGTGCAGAACGGGACGCAGTCGGGATCCCCGGAACTCCTGATCGATCCACGTATGTGCCGCGGCGAGCCACCTGCGGCGAATTCGATCGCCGCGGAAAGAACCATCCCCCCCGTACCCCCCTGTGTGCTTGTTCTTGTGCGTGAGTTCGCGGAATTCGGATGCGTTGCTCGCAGCCCAGGTCAAAGCGTTCGCTACGTCCCGACATAGGGCCTCCGCGATGCGCTCCGGTGAGCCGTACCGGTCGTAGGCCTCATGCAGGCCCGCATAGTCGTCAGATGCGAGGAGCCCGATGATGTCGGCGGCACTGGCGCCCCGGAATACAAGAGCGATGAGCACGGAATACCGGGCCTCGGACGGGGACTTCCAGCGGGAGCCGTTGAACTTGCCGGACCGCGCGAAGGCTGCCACCTCAGCCGAGATCGGGTCGGTGCGGCAGTAGCGGTCATGCAAGCGGCGTGCGTCACCAGCGCCAACAAGACGTTCCTCGCAAGTCAACGCGACCTGCACGGCAGCAACTCCGGTACTAGGGTCCGGTGCACCAGCGCCACCGAGCCGTTCGAGCATATGGACGACAACATTGGGGTCGGATCGCCGCTCGAACGCATCGACCGCGTCCGCCAGCGTGCCGTCGAGCCGCCGGTACCCACCTTCGCGACACAGTGACCCGGGGACACTGATACAGCCCTGCTTGGTGTTGAGCATCGGATTCTTGTCGAAGGTGGTGAGCCGGTTCTCGAGCAGTGTCATCAGGCGACGCAGATCGTCAACGCGGAGCGGTGCGCCCTTGGCGAGCGGAATGAGAATGTGCCGACCGCCGCTGGTGGACCTGTCGGTGACCGTGCGGCCGCCGCACTCGTGAATCAAGGCCAGGGCACACTCGAAGTCGGTGTCGACCTGGTCGGTGCCGCGGCGCTTCGCGTCGAAGTCGAGTACGAGCAGCACGGTGCTGCCGTCCGCGTTGTAGAGGTGGACCGCGGCCGGCGCATCGGGCAGGTGGTCAGTCAGAGGCCCAGCGGTGGCGAATTTGCCGCCGTCATCGAGTTTGGACAGGCGCAACGTGGGCCGCGCGGCCATCAGTGGAACGAGAGTTTCCCACACGTTTCCGGGTGTCGACTCATCGACACAATCATCAATTCTTGTATCTGAGTCAGGGCAGCATGTACCCTGAGATCTGTCTGGCAAGACAGTCCCTTCGGGGAAACGCAACACCGAGACTCAAGTTGGTTGCTTGCTTCTCATTCAAAACTCAAGACTCGATCGAAAACCCTCGTTCCTGTTAGCAGCAGGTGCGGGGGTTTTCGCTTTCGGTCAAGCTGAGCCGGTGTTGCTGAGTGTGTGTAGTTGGCCGGGACTACGCGCAGGTGAAGTCCCGGTCGAAAGACTCAGGCCGCAGGCAGCACCTCCCGAGGTCGGGCCTGCCGATCGAGCTCCAGGATCAGATCCGGACGGCCGGTGTACGTCGCCAACAGATCTGCGACGTATTGACTCAGAGAGCCGACGCCGGCTGCTTGCCGGTGCGCCTCGAGGATCTCGTACACGTCCGTGGGGACGCGTGAGGTAACGACCCTTCGCGCCCCCTTACTTGCCATTGCCATTGTCGGGACCCTTCAGTTATCCAACCAAGCTGTCGCAGTTCAGTAATCCAACCAAGCTGTCGCAGCTGCCACACAAAAGTACCTGTCCTGGGACGTGGTGCGAGTCCGCGATTCGCCGTTCGGCGGTGATGGTCCCGGCGGTGAACCTCGGCTGAATCACCGAATGGAGGCTCGTAGATAATTCCGTCTACTTTCCCAAAAGGACTCATGCCCAGAGGTAGACCCTGTCGTAGACTTTGTCGCCGAATTACTGGCTCCAATAACATTTATTGGGCCGCAGCACCTCGAAGCCAGGCGGCAAAATGTGACAATGATCATAATTCCGAAGGGCGTGGCAACCGAGTTGCCGGAAGTGGCACGGAAGGCCACGACACGAACGCACCAGACTCCCAGGGCTCCGACAAGGTCGTGAGTGAGACCCGCTGAGCTGCGGTTTCAGCGCTGGGCAATCCCCGATGAGGAGTGAAGGTTGGGGCGGACACGACCGTCTCGGCGGTGATTCAAATTCCTGCGCAATCGCCACAACCAGGAACGAGTCGTACCCGCAACCTCATCTTTTCCAACATCGGCACCGGTGTCCGACACCGGGATCCGCGACGCGCTCGATCAGATGCCCGATCCACGAGCACGGCGCGGGGTCCGGCACCGGCTCACGATGACCCTGTCGGTGGCGCTGTCAGCGGTGCGCGCCAGTTCGCGATCGTTTCCGACGATCGCCGAGTGAGTTCACGATGCGCCAGAGGAGGTGCTGGAAAGGCTCGGGATCGAGGGCCGGCCGCCGTCGGAGTCGACGATCCGCCGCACCCTCGCTCGCATCGCTGCGGCTGTCTTGGACCAGGTCATCGGCGTGTGGGCCTGACTGCAGACCAGCATGATGGACGGCCGCCGGGCGATCGCCGTCGACGGCAAGACACTCCGAGGCGCGAAGGGCGCGGCCGGGCACCCGACACATGCTCGCCACCCTCGATCACGGCGGCGGAGTCCTTCTCGGGCAACTCGAGGTCGGTGCGAGAACCAACGAGATCCCGCTGATCACGAAGCTGCTCGCCCCGTTCGACCTCACCAATGTGGTGCCGGGCCGCCTGCTCACACACCATGAGCTTGTCGCAGATGGCCACGATGTCGCCGAGTTCTACGAGGTTCAGCATGCCAGCCGATACAGATTCGGTGAGCCGTCAATCTGGTCAGGGCCGAATCGAAAGAGCTTGACGCGCAAGGCATCAGGCTACGAAAGCTCGACTATCCTGCCTGGGGGATCGATACAGCCCGCCGCCATGGGGACCGACAGAGACGCCCCTAGGGCTGCCGCGGTGTTGTCGTTGCTCCAAGACTCCCCAGCCTTCTTCAAGCCCCCGTCAGCGCTGCCGGCGGGGTTTTGTACGTGCGGCATCAGGCATCACCACCAATGCCGTCACGGTGACCGTTGGCCAGCAGTGCGCGCAGGCTTTCTGCCGGAATGCGTACCGGAACGCCCGGCTTGCGGGCGAAAAGGGTTTTGAGGTGGCCGTCGGCAAGCAAGCGCCAGATGGCACGCTGGCTGAGCTGTAGCCGTTCGGCCACCTCAGGCACGCTGAACGCCCGTAGGTCGGAGTACGGATCGGGGGGTGTCGATGCAAAGGTTCGAGTAGACAAAGAGACTCCAGGACAGAAAAAACTGTCCGGCTCCCGCGCACTGTGGCGTCTTACCCGGCTAGGTATCGGGGGTATCTCAGACGACCCCGAGGCATCTCTTGTCTGGCTCCCAGCCTACATGCCACGCCATGCAGTCCCCTGCCACGACACGGTGGACCACAGGGCCTGCCGCCGCAAACGGCTAGGGCCCACGTAGGGCCCACGACCCCACGCTTAGCCCTCCGTAAAACGAAGAAAACCCCCTGTTACCAGGGGGTTCTTCGGGTGGTCCCGGCTGGGATCGAACCAGCGACCTTCCCGGTGTGAACGGGACGCTCTTCCACTGAGCCACGGGACCGAACCGCGCTGTGAAAACTCTCGCGGCCGAACGAGGAGAAACATTAACACGACCTCGACGTCGGGGGAAATCCCCAGGCCAGAGGCCATATCTCCCCCCGCCAAGTCGGAAGGCTCGCGCCCTGGGACGCCCAACTCCGGGGAGGGAGCTCTGCCCTGGGGCGGCCGGTGCCGGCGAAGATCCCACGGCCACCACCGGTGGCGGTACGCCCGGTCACCCAGCCACGGGGACACCGTCGACTCGGCCGGTAGCCGGAGGCAGCGCCCACTCCCCCCGAGTCACCGTCGAGGGACCAGCCGCGACGACGGCTCCCACGAAGGCAGGCCCCAACGGACGCAGGCCTCATTTCGGCCCTACCTCCTTTCCACTTCACCGCTCCCTTGCCGCCGGCCCTCATTCCCGTTCGCCCTCACTTGCCACCCGCGCGCACCAACCTCGGACGCCGTCACCGCCAGACCTCGCCGGCACTGATCCCTCTTGGCAGCAGTCGCTCCCCCGCCGGCAGGCCCAGGGGCTCGTGCGTGGTTGACGGGCCCCGGACCCGCCAACCACGCACGAGCACGAAGTGCCCATTTGGCTCGATTTACCCACTCTGACCTGGCGATTTGTGGCCACCCACCCCGTGGGCTAATGTTTTGTCTCGCACCACGGAGCACACAAGCCCCGGAAGTGCAGTGCGGACGTGGCGCAGCTGGTAGCGCACAACCTTGCCAAGGTTGGGGTCGCGGGTTCGAATCCCGTCGTCCGCTCGAGAGGTTGGACTCAACCTTGCGGTGGAGTGGCCGAGTGGTGAGGCAACGGCCTGCAAAGCCGTGCACACGGGTTCGATTCCCGTCTCCACCTCGCGCGATTAGCTCAGCGGGAGAGCGCTTCCCTGACACGGAAGAGGTCACTGGTTCAATCCCAGTATCGCGCACCAAGACAAAGGCAGGACCCGGAACATCGGGTCCTGCCTTTGTTCGTTTCGGCGATCGCCTGTCAGTCGCAGCAGTCGCAGTCGCGCTCCCCTGCCATCGGCCGCGTGAGCCCCGCATCGACCGGCGTCGGACAGCACGTGTCCCCCTTCCAGGCGCTGCGACCCTCCTTGACGGCGATCACGGCGATCACGAGGGCGGCGACGGGATCGGCCCAAGACCATCCGAAGGCGCTGTTGAGCACGAGGCCGACGAGCAGCACCGCCGACAGGTAGGTACACAGCAGGGTCTGCTTCGAATCGGCGACGGCGGAGAGTGAACCCAGTTCGCGACCGGCGCGGCGCTGAGCCCACGACAGGACCGGCATGACCACCAGGCTCACCGCGGCCAGCACGATCCCCACGGTCGAGTGGCGCGCCTCGCCGAACCCGAACAGCGACCGCACCGCGTCAACGCCGACATAGGCGGCGAGGGCGAAGAACGAGAATGCGATGACGCGCAACGCCACCTTCTCCCTCGCCTCCGGATCACGGCCGGCGAACTGCCAGGCCACCGCGGCGGCGGAGGACACCTCGATCACCGAGTCGAGACCGAAGCCGATCAGTGCGGTGGACGAGACCCGGGCACCTTCACCCAGCGCAATCGCGGCCTCGACCACGTTGTAACTGATCGTGGCCGCGACGAACAGCCGGATCCGACGAGCGAGGACCTGCCTGCGATCCACCGTGGGGCCGACGCCCGCACCCGGGCCGACCGCGGGCAGTCCGAGATTCGAGGACATCAGCAGCACGCCTCGGCGGCCGCGTCGGGGCAGCAGGACGGATCCACCGCGAGGACCAGGCCGATCAGGTCCTCGAGCGCCCGCCCGATCCGCGGGTCGGCCAACTCGTACCGGCTGCGGCGACCCTCCGGAACGGCGACCACGAGCCCGCAGCCCCGCAGGCAGGCGAGGTGGTTGGACAGGATCTGCCGCGACACCCCGATCTTGTCCGCCAGCTCCGAGGGGTATCCGGGCTCCGCGTACAGGCTCAACAAGATCCGGGAACGCGTCGGGTCCGCCAGCGCGAATCCGAATCGCGACAGCGCATCACCGTGTTTCAGTGTCTCCATGGACAAATAGTACAGCTGAATCTGTATACAGATCAAGATGTACCATTCCGGCGAAACCGCCCGCCCCTGCGACGGAGCACCACCGCGCCAGCTCGAATGACGATCCGATTCGCCGCGCTGACCTGGCGATTTCACACCGCGCCCAGAGTGCGCTACTGTTCCTCTCGCACCACGGAGACAGGCCAAGCCCGCCTCCGAGATGCAATGCGGACGTGGCGCAGCTGGTAGCGCACAACCTTGCCAAGGTTGGGGTCGCGGGTTCGAATCCCGTCGTCCGCTCGAGAGGTTGAATCGACCTCACGGTGGAGTGGCCGAGTGGTGAGGCAACGGCCTGCAAAGCCGTGCACACGGGTTCGATTCCCGTCTCCACCTCGCTTTCTGAGGTCCCGCGCGATTAGCTCAGCGGGAGAGCGCTTCCCTGACACGGAAGAGGTCACTGGTTCAATCCCAGTATCGCGCACCACGAACACAGTCAGGGTCCCCGTCCGCGGGGGCCCTTTCCTGTTTCTCCGGGACACATGGTTCCCCAATTCCCACTCCACGGAAAATTCTGCGCCCCACGGCAGGTATCGCACGCCCACGACAGGCCCAGACTGGTAGACAAGAGCGTCCGACGAGGAGGGTCCCATGTCCACTGCACCTGGTGCCGAACCACCGCCCCTCCTGTTGCTGACCTTCGGCGTCGCGGCCCGAACCCTCGACGCCGCCAGCACCGTCGGCCGCGCCGCCCGGGGCGCCGTCCGGGCGGTGCCACTCGTCGGTGCCCGGGTCGACGCCGTCACCGAGAGCACCCTCGCCCGGGGCGAACGGGCGGTCCGGGCGACCGCCGAACTGGCCCGCGCCACGCTGCGCGTCGTCGTGCGCGAGGTGGTGGCCGCCGCCCTGCTCGAGGTGGACCTGACGCGGATCGTCCGGGAGTACGTGGACCTCGACCTGATCGCGGAGGGCATCGACGTCGACGCAATCGCCGGACGGATCGACCTGGACGCGATCGTGCGCCGGCTCGACCTCGACGCGCTGGTCGACACCGTCGACCTCGGTCGGCAGGTCGACCGCATCGACGTCGACGAGATCGCCCGCCGACTCGACATCGACGCGGTGATCGCCCGCATGGACCTGATCGAGCTCGCCGGCAACATCATCGAGGGCGTGGACCTGCCCGACATCATCCGTGAGTCCACCGGATCGCTGTCCTCCGAGGCGGTCCGCGGCGTCCGGAGCCAGGGCATGCAGGCCGACGACGCCGTCGCGGGCTTCGTCGGCCGACTCTTCGGCCGGGACCCCGGCCCGGATGCCGCGCCGCGGGGCGACGACGACGCCGGACACGGCGAATCCGAACCGGGTGTGCGGTGACCGGGCCGCACCCCCACCCGCACCCCCACCCGCACGGTCCGGAACAACGGACGGCAGGCATCGTCACCCGGGTCCTGTGTGCCGCCATCGACCTCGGGGTGGTGCTCACGATGGTCGGCGCCACCTACCTGGGCCTGACCTTCGTCCGGTTGCTGTTCTCGCCGCAGAACTTCACCTTCCCCGAGCCGCACGCACTGCTGTCCGTGAGCACCTCCCTGATGCTGTCGGTGCTGTACCTGACGGTCTGCTGGGCGACGACCGGGCGGACGGTCGGCGCCATCGCGATGGGCCTGCGGGTGGTCACCATCCGAAATCGCAAGCTGCGCTGGACCGTTGCCGCCGCCCGAGCCGCACTGTGCGTGTTCTTCGGGATCGGGCTGGCATGGGTGGCCGTGGACCCGCAACGCCGGTCCCTGCAGGACATCGCGCTGCGGACCCGCGTCGTCTACGACTGGGACCAGAATCCCGAACTCGTCAGCGGGTGACGCCGGCCCCGGCGCGGACCGTCGCCCGGTACATCGCCCCGGATTCGGGCGCGGGAGGCAACGGCGCGACAACTTCCGCCGCGAAGGCCTGGAGCATGAAACCCACCAGCCGACGCCATGATTCGGGGGCATCCTCGCCCGTCGCCGCCACCACACCGGCATTCGCCATCAGCAGCAGCAGCACCAGATCCTGCGAACAGAAGCCCGGGCACAGCCGGCCGGCCTGCTTGGCCCGGTCGATCAGTTCGGCGAACCCGAGATAGGCATCGCTGCGCGCGTGCTCGAACTCGGTCGCGGCGGGGCACGCGGCCATCTTCCCGGCGAACCCCGCTACCGGCGCGATCGGCCGACTGGTCGTCGACAACCTGCTCGAGGCGGGGCACACCGTCACCGCCTACGCCCGCAACCCCGCCAAGGTGCCCGAGCGGTGGGGCGCGCAGGTGCGCGTGGTGGTCGGCGAGATCACCGACGCCGCGGCGGTCGACTCCGCCGTCGCCGGGGCGGACGCTGTCGTCAGTGCGCTCGGTCCGAGCATGGAACGCAAGGCCACGGGCCTGCCGCTCGTCGAGGGCACCGAGCTGATCGTCGCGAGCATGCGGCGCCACGGAGTCCGCCGATACGTCGGCAACGGGACCCCGAGCGTCCTCGACCCCCGGGAGAAGCCGACCGTGCAGACCCGGCTGATCGGCGCGATGGCCCGCACGTTCCTGCCCCGCGCCTACCGGGAGATGCTCGGAATGTCGAACGCGGTCACCGAATCCGGGCTCGACTGGACCGTGGTGCGGTTCATCGCACCCGCCGACGGTCCGGCGGCGGGCGTGCGGAAGGTCGGCTTCTTCGGCGCCGACAGGATCGGCTGGAAGGTCACCCGCGCGGACATCGCGGCCTTCACCGCGGCCCAGGTCGACGGCGACCGCTACGTCGGCGCGGCACCGGCGATCAGCAACTGACCTTCCCGGCGGCCGCCGACCTGTCGGCGACTACGGCTGCATGCCCATCGAGCTGGCGAGCATCGGCCAGGAGTTGTGCAGGTCGTCCTGCCAGTAGCCCCACGAGTGGGTGCCAACCGGCCTGAAGTCGAACGTCGCCGGGATCTTCAACTCCGCCAACCGGTTCGCGAGGTTGTGGGTGCACATGTTCACGGCCGACTCGATGATGCCGCCGACGATCACCTGGTTGGCGAGCGTCGCCGGGCTCCCGTTGACCCCCGGGGCGTCGAGGGTCTCGTGGGGCCCGGGCAGGCCCGACCCCGAGGACACGTACAGCTGTGTGCCCCTCAGCTTCTCGGCGTTGACCACGGGGTCGTTGGCGACCCAGCCCGGACCGTCGAGCGGCCCCCACATGTTGGTGACGTCTCCCCCGCCTCGTCCCTCCACGACGAGCTCGATGAAGGCCTGCCCCTCCGGGGTGCTGGTCTCGGCGCACCCGCTGTAGGCGCCCACACTCCTGTACAGGCCGGGTGCCGCGATGGCCAGGTTGAGCACGGAGGTGGCGGTCATCGAGATGGCGGCAATCGAGTTGACGCCGTCGGTGCCGAACTCGGCGTCGACGATCGGCGGCAGCTCCTTGGTCAGGAAGGTCTGCCACTTGTTGCGGCCCAGTACCGGGTCGTCCTTCTCCCAGTCGGTGTAGTAGCTGAAGGCACCCTCGAGCGGCGTGACGACGTTGACGTTCTTGTCCTGGAAGAAGGACAACACGTCGGTCCGGTCCTGCCAGGTCGCGGTGTCCTCGCCGCCGCCTGCACCGTTGAGCAGGTACAGCGTGGGCCGCGGGGCGCTGGTGTCCGCCGGCAGGATGACCTCGATCGGGATGGTGCGACCCATCGACGCCGAGTACACCTCGGCGGTCACCGTGCGGTCGCCGTTCCTCGTCACCCCGGCGAGGTAGGACCCGGCCGCCGCCTGGGTGACGGCCGCGGCGACGGTGCCCGGCGGGTGGTCCCCGGCCGCCGCGATCGCGGGAGTCAGCAGCATCGGCAGCACTGACACCGTCAGCACCGCCGACGCCACCCGGCCGGGTCCACCTCGTCGAGTCCTCATGCCCGCACCTTTCGACTCCTCGCGGGCGAAACTCAGCGCTGCGCCGCGATCAGGTCCCGATACCAGTAGTACGAGTCCTTCGGCGTCCGCGCAAGGGTCTCGTAGTCGACGTGCACCAGCCCGAAGCGTTCCTGGTAGCCGGCCGCCCACTCGAAGTTGTCGAGAATCGACCACACGAAGTAGCCCCGCACGTCGACGCCGTCGTCGATCGCCCCGCGCAGCGCGACCAGGTGCTCGCGGTGGTAGTCGATCCGGTTCTCGTCCCGGACCCGCCCCTCCGCGTCCGGCGCGGCGTCGTGGAACGAGGCGCCGCTCTCGGTGATGTAGATCGGCGGCAACGCGTCGCCGTAGCGGTCGGCGAAGATCCCGACGATCTCGCGCAGGCCCGCGGGCACGATCGGCCAACCGAAGTCGGTGCGCTCGTAGCCCTCGAGCGCGACCGGCTGGAACGGCATCCCCGGCGGCAGGTCCACCTCGAGCACACCGGTGGAACCCGCGTCCGACGTCGGCGCCGCGATCACCGTCGGTTCGTAGTAGTTGATCCCGAACCAGTCCAGGGGCTGCGAGATGACCAACAGGTCCTCCTCGACCGGCCCCTGCAGGATCGCCGCCAGCTCCTCGGCCGGGTAGCTGCCCCGCAGCACCGGGTCCGCGAAGGTCCAGTTGACGATGTGGTCGTAGATGTCGGCGGCCTCGACGTCCGCCTCGGAGTCGCTGGCCGCGTGCACGGGCGCGTGGTTCGACGCGATGCCGATGTTCGTGCACCCCGCCGCGCGCAGCGCCTGCACCGACAGGCCGTGCCCGAGCAGCTGGTGGTGCGCGGCCTGCAGCGCACCGAACCCCAGTTCCAGCCCGGGTGCGTGCACCCCGAGCGCGTGCCCGTAGAGGGTGTGCACCACCGGTTCGTTGAGCGGCATCCACATGTGGACCCGATCCCCGAGCCGGCGGCCTACGATGTCGGCGTACTCGGCGAGACGCTGGGCGGTGTCTCGGCTGAGCCAGCCCCCGGCGTCCTGCAGCACCTGCGGGAGGTCCCAGTGGAACAGCGTGACGGCGGGCTTGATGCCGGCCGCACAGAGCTCGTCGACGACCCGGTCGTAGAAGTCCAGTCCGGCCTCGTTGACGGCGCCGCTGCCGGTCGGCTGCACCCGCGGCCACGACACCGACAACCGGTACGAGTCCACCCCGAGCTCACGCATCAGCGCGACGTCCTCGCGGTAGCGGTTGTAGTGGTCGATGGCCACCGTTCCGGTCTCACCGCGGACCACCGCGCCCGGGCGCTCGCAGAACTCGTCCCAGATCGATCGGCCCCGGCCGTCGGCGTCGACTGCGCCCTCGATCTGGAACGCGGCCGCGGCCACGCCCCACAGGAAGTCATGTGGGAAGGACGGATTCGTACCGGAAGCAATCATCCGCCGAGTGTGCCCAATTGTTGGACAGGCGTCCAGCCCGGTGTTTCAATTCGTCTACACACCGCCCGCACGGGCCCCGGCGAAAGCACCCCTCGCACATGACGCTTCCCACGCCCGACCGTGACTCGACGCCGCCCACACCCACCCAGCGCAC